>RFJN01000464.1 GCA_003694875.1 Planctomycetota bacterium
CTGCCGCAACCGCAGTCGAGTCCGAACCCCGCGCACCGGCGGCTGCGCGTCCGCCACCGCCGGGAACCGCAGCTCGAGCCGCCACTCGCACTCCACGCGGGCCCGGTCGGCGGGTCCCTCGTCCGGAAGCTCGACCGACAGATCGGTGTGCTCGGCCTGCGCGAGCACGATCGGCTCGGCGAACCAGCGCTCGAGTTGCCGCTCGAGACGCGCGCGCAGCTCGCTCGCCGCCGGGTCCACCCGCTCGAGCACGTTGTACGCCTTGCGTTGCTGCAGCGAGCGGTCGAGCTGCGCGAGCGCGTCCGCGATCTCGGCCTTCGCCCTGGCGGTGCGCGCCTCGCGCCACACCGCCCGCACCTCGGCGTCCTCGGGCGCGAGCCGCCGCGCCCGCTCGGCGGCCTCGAGCGCCGCGACGGGATCGCCCGCACGCAGCGCCTCGCGCGCGGCGGTGAGCGCCGCCTCCCGCTGCGCCGCCTCGCCCTGCAGCGCGGCGAGCCGGTTGCGCACCTCGGCGAGCAGACGGCGCGCCTCGGCGTGTCGCGGCGCGATCTCGAGCAGCTTCTCGAGAAGCCGCCGCGCCTCGGAGAGCTGGGCGTTCTCGTACTCGCCCACCGCATCCGCATACAGCTTCTGCGCCGTCGCGAGCCGCTGCCGGGCGCGCGCGAGTTCGTCGGTGTGCTCCGGCAGCAGCTCCGCCATCTGATCGAGCGTGAGTCCCGCCGCCCGGAACTCGCCCTCGGCAAGCTGATCCTCGAACCCCTTGCGCAGGTTGGCGAGGGTGGAGAGCTTCGCCTCGGCGGCGCTCGCGAGCTGCAGCGCCTCGAAGTGCTTCTCGTAGCTGTCGGGCAGCCGCTTGAGCGTATCGATCGCCTCCTGCCAGCGCCGCTCCAGGATCAGACGCTGCCCCTTCTTGAAGGTCGTGTCGAGTTCGGCGTAGCGCTTGCGCGCCTCGGACAGCAGCACCGAGAGGCCGGGATAGTCGGGCGCCTCCTGGTCGATCGTCTCGAGCAGTTCCACGGCCTTGCCGTAGCGGCGCTGCTCGAGCGCGCGCTGGGCGCGGGCGAACAGCCGCTGCAGTTCGGCGGTGGGCTCGAAACGGAACTCCATCTGGCCGAGCGGCGGCACCGTGCCCTTCTCGGTCACCTGCACGTCGCGCGTGATGTCGCGAAAGCCGCGCCGCTGGAAGATCAGGACGTAGCGGCCGACCGGAAGCCGCAGATCGCTGAACGGCAGCTCCTTGCGGTCGATCCCCTGCTGCAGGAAGACCTTCACCCCCGCCGGCAGCCGGCGACCAAGCGAGGCGAGATCGAGCACCCCCTCGCCGGCCCGGGCCGCGCTGCCGCCCTCGCCCGATCCCCCCGCACCGGAGCCGTGCAGCAGCGGAGCGATCCGCGGCCAGCCCCACCACGCGACACCGCCGAGCGCCCCGAGCAGCACGAGCACGAGCACGAGCCGGCGTCCACCGCCCCCCGCAGGCAGATCCTGCGTGCTCTCGCCACCCTGCGGCTCGTCGTGCCGCGTCTCCGCCATGGTGTCGGCGTCCTTGAACCGCGTGGTGCTGACACCGGCGCCGGGCGACGCAGCCATGGGAGCGGTGCGATCGGGCTCGGTGACGGGCGCACCGTCGACCACCGGCAGCCTGCGCCGCCCGCCCCGCAAATAATAGTTGGCATTGCGGCGGAACTCGTTGAGATCGAGCAGCAGCGCCTTGGGGTTCTGGTAGCGCGCGGCCGGATCCTTGGCGAGCATGCGCGTCACGATCTCGGCGAGAAACGGCGGCACGTCGGGATTGATCTGCTCGATCGGCGGCGGGTCCTCGTAGGCGTGCTTGTAGATCAGCGCCGCCGGCGTGTCGGCCACAAACGGAAGTCGGCCTGCGAGCAGTTCGTAGAACACCACGCCGAGCGAGTAGATGTCGCTGCGGCAGTCGAGCGGCTCGCCGCGCGCCTGCTCGGGGCTCATGTAGTTGGGCGTGCCCATGATCATGCCCGACTGCGTGAGGTTGAGGCCCTCCTGACCGTGGGTGGCCTTGGCCAGACCGAAGTCCATGACCTTCACCACCCCGTTCTTGTCGATCATGATGTTGGAGGGCTTGATGTCGCGGTGCACGATGTTCTTCTCGTAGGCGCACGCGAGCGCGTTCGCCACCCCCGCGACGATGTCGACCGCCTCCTCGTAGCCGAGCCTGCCCTGGCGCTTGAGCCGCTGCGCGAGGTCTTCGCCCTCGACGTACTCCATGGCGAAGTACGGCGTGCCCTGCTCGACCCCGATCGAGTAGATCTGGATCACGTTCGGGTGGATGAGGTTGGCGGCCGCCTTCGCCTCGCGCTGGAAGCGCTCGATGAAGTTCTCCTGCGAGGCGAGCGAGCGCGGCAGCACCTTCACCGCGACCGTGCGGTCGAGCGAGACCTGGTGCGCGAGGTAGACCTCGCCCATGCCACCCTGGCCGATCTTGCGCTCGAGAACGAAGTCGCCAAGCTGTCGCAACTCGGCCATGCAGCCCGCCCCCCGGTCTCCCGTCCGACCCCGAGGGGGCGCATGATACCGCCGCCCCCGCCGCCCGTCAAGCGGCAGAGACACACACAACCCATTACATACGAAGCTGTTAGAGGATTTTCAGAGCGGCGTTTCACGCTCTGGATCGTCGCCCGTCGCGAGCGCCAGCAGTTCGGTCACGCACCCCACGCGCAGCCCGGGCGGGGCGCAGCGGGCGAGCTGTGTCGCCGCCGAGGGGCAGGCGGTGGCGAGCCACGCTGCGCCGGTGCGCTCGAACGCCGCGAGCCGGCGCGCCGCGATCCGGCGCGCCCCCGCGGGATGGAGCTTCTCGTACAGCCCCTCGCCGCCGGCGCAGTCGGCCTGCTGCCGGCACGCGGCGAACTCGCGCGGCGGCCGCCCCCCGCAGGCGAGCGCGAGCAGCTCTCGCGGCGGTTCGTAGACCCCGCGCCAGCGGCCGAGCTGGCAGGGATCGTGGTAGGCCACGGTCGGCTCGATCGGCCGAACGATCGCGCCGCGCAGCGCGGCCGTACCGGCCGCGAGCGCCTCGATCCAGGGCCGCACGACCGCGGGCGCCGACAGTCCGTAGGCAGCGGCGAGCGGGCCGAGCGCGCGCGCGCAGCCCGGATCGAGGACGAACACCGTCTGCGCTCCGTCGATCGCCCGCAGCGCCGCCGCCAGCTGACGCACGAATCCCTCGCGGTCCCCGGCCGCCCACAGCGGCAGCCCGCAACAGACCGCCGGTGCGAACGCGCTCGGTCCGCCGGGCAGCCGCGGGGCGAGCGCCGCGGCGGCGCGCACGAGCTGCGGCCGGCGGGCGAGCGCCGTGCAGCCGGTGAACAGCAGCCGGCGGTGGCGACGATCGCGGCCGGCGATGGGCAACCCCGAGCGCGCGAGCCGCTCGAGCACCGGCGCGAGCGGGCGTTCGAAGGGCTGCCCGCGCTCGCGCATGCGCGCCACGAGCCGCCGCACCGCCGGCGGAGCGCACCCCGAGGCCCACACCGCCTCGCGCACCGGCTGCTGCAGCGTGCGCGCCTCGATACCGTGCAGGCACGCGGTGCGCTGCCGACCGCAGCCGGTGCACCGGTAGATCGCGCCCGCGAGCGTCTCGAGCGGCACCGCGCCGCGACGCCAGCCGTACGCCAGCGCTCCCTTCCAGGTGGGGGTCGCCGCCTCGGAGCCCTCCGCGATCGCCACCGGACACACGTCGCGGCACAGCTTCGGACAGAACGTGCACCGGGCCGCCGGGTCGCCGCTGTGCGTCATAGCCCGAGCTTCCCCGGGTTGAGCACGCCGTGCGGATCGAGCGCCGCCTTGACGCGCCCGAGCGCGGCGTGCAGCGGCCCGAGCTCCTCGCGCAGCGCCTGC
This sequence comes from Planctomycetota bacterium, assembly GCA_003694875.1. Classification (GTDB taxonomy): domain Bacteria; phylum Planctomycetota; class J058; order J103; family J103; genus J103. The sequence goes on from RFJN01000464.1 coordinate 3,862, forward strand.
GCCTTGAGCAGCCCCACCCCGTGGTGGTGGCTGATCGTGGCCCCGTGCTCCCGCGCCGCCGCGAGCCCCGCGCGCCACACCCGCTCGTAGCACGCCTCGTCCTGCTTGACCGAGCCGGTCGCGGCCGCGAAGGTGAAGTAGACCGAGCAGCCCTCGGGATAGAGGTGGCTCGCGTGCGCGAGCGTCACCGCATGCGCGGCGATCGCCTCGCGCACCGCGCGGTAGACCTCCCCGATCCGGTCCCAGGGAGCCGCGACCTCGAGGGTGTCGACGAAGCCGCCGGCGGCGAAGACAGCCGAGCCCTTGAACGAGATCGCGTACCGGTGCTCGAACCAGCGGCGCGCCGGCCCGGGGCCCGCATCGAAGGCCTGCGCGCGCCGAGCCTCCTCGTGCACCACCTCGGCCTCGAGCGCGACGAGCGGCGCCTCGCCCTCGCACACCACCACCGCGTGGCAGCCGCCGGCCGCGAGTTCGGCCAGCCACGCCCAGCGCGGGTGCGCGAGCAGCAGCGCGCGCGCACGCTCGAACGCCGCGCGGCCGAGCTGTGCGACCATCCCTGCGCCGCCGCCACCGCCCGAGACGCCCACGAGGGTGTCGAGCGGATCGTACAGCCGCATCACCGCCGGCCGGTAGCCGCGGCGCAGCACCCGCCGCATGGCGTCGAGTCCGGCGTCGAAGTCGGGAAACCGGAAGGCGAGAAACCGACGCGCCGCGGGGACAGGCTGCACGCGCAGCCACGCGCGCGTCACCACCCCGAACAGCCCCTCGCTGCCGCACAGCACGTTGCGCCAGTCGATGCCGGCCGCGGTGCGCGGCACCGGGCGCAGCACGGCGAGCTCGCCGGTGGGCAGCACGACCTCGAGACCCGCAACGAGGTGCTCGATCGAGCCGTAGCGCGTCGAGGCCTGCCCCGACGAACGCGCCGCGATCCAGCCGCCGACCGTCGAGCAGGCGATCGAGGACGGGAAGTGGCCGAGGGTGTAGCCGCGCTCCCCGAGCCACCCCTCGAGGTGGCTGCCGATCACCCCCGCCTCCACCTCGCACAGCAGCGCGGTCTCGCGCAGGCCCCGGATGCGGTCGAGCCGCTTGAGGTCGAGCGCGACCCCGCCGCGCACCGGCACCACGCCGCCGCACACCCCGCTTCCGCCGCCATACGGCACCACCGGCACGCCGTGCTCGGCGCACGCCTCGAGCACCGCCGCCACCGCCCGAGACGCCCACGAGGGTGTCGAGCGGATCGTACAGCCGCATCACCGCCGGCCGGTAGCCGCGGCGC
>RFJN01000465.1 GCA_003694875.1 Planctomycetota bacterium
CCACTGCAGACCGGCACGTATTACGTCGACGTCGCCTACGGGCGGCAGGAGACGCCCACCGCGGCGAACGGGCGCGCGCTGCGCACGATCCCCTTCACCCTCACGCTCTCGCTGTTCCGCGAAAGCGAGACGGCGAACCTCGTGCCGGGGCGTGTGATCCGGGGCACGATCGATCCGCGCCGCCACGGCCCGGTGCGCACCTACGCGCTGGATGTGCCCGCGGGGAGCCCGGCGCTGCGGATCGACCTGCTCTCGGACGCGGCCGATCTCGACCTGCGGCTGCGCCGCGGTGCGCCCATGGTGTGCAACGCCGACGCCGAGCACCGCTCGGCCGGTGTGGTGGGCTGCGAGACGATCGTGCTGACCCCCGAGGACGGCGAGGACGCGATCCCCGCCGGGCGCTACTACATCGACGTCGTCGATCCGGCCTGGCTCTCCTGGCCGAGTCCCTTCCGGCTGCTCGCGCGCCTTGCGACCGCACCGCCCGAGCGGCTGCTCGCGCTGCCGGAACTGCGCGCCAGCGACGATCCGCTCGAGCGGGCGGTGCAGAGCACCGTCGAGCTGATCTACAGCGAGGCCGGCGGCAGCGGGGTGCTGATCTCGCCCGCGGGCCACATCCTGACGAACCAGCACGTGGTGGAGGCGATCGCGCTCGGGGGCGAGAACGCCGCCGAGCCGCTGCTCGTGGCGGTCACGACCGATCCGCACCGGCCGCCGGTGGTGCGGTTCACCGCCCGGGTGCTCGCCTCCGATCCCGATCTCGATCTCGCGCTGTTGCAGATCGAGGCCGACATCTACGGCCGTCCGCTGCCCGAGGGCTACCGCTTTCCGACCGCAGCGCTCGGCCGACCCGAGACGATGCGGCTCGCCGACGGGCTGCTCGCGCTCGGCTACCCCAACGCCGGTGGGCTCGGCACCCGCGTCTCGATCACCGCATCGCGCGGGATCCTGAGCGGCTTCGAGCGCCGCGGGCAGCAGGTGCACTTCAAGACCGACGCCGAGATCAACGCCGGCAACTCGGGCGGCCCGGTGCTCGACGAGCGCTTCGAGGTGATCGGGATCGCGACCGAGACGATCTCGGACGACGGCGGCAACGGCCAGATCGGCTACGTGCGACCGCTGTGGCTCGTGCCCGAGGCGTGGTGGCGGCGCGCGGGGGTCGATCGATGAGCGGCGGCGTGTGGCGCGCGCTGCGCGGCTGGCTGCTGTTCGCGGCGGTGCTCGGGGGTGGCTACGCCGCGCTGCACCTGTGGCTGCTGCGTCCGAAACCGGTCGCGGTCCGGGTGCGGACGATCGATCGCGGCATCGTCGAGCGCGTGGTCACCAACACGCGTGCGGGCACGATCCGCGCGCGGCTGAGCGCGCGCGTCTCGCCCGAACGCAGCGGACGCATCCTGCGGTTCGCGGTGCGCGAGGGCGAGCGCGTCGCGGCCGACGCCACCGTCGCGCAGCTCGACGACCGGGTGGCGCGCGCGCGGCTCGAGCTCGTCGACCGCGAGATCGACAGCGTGGCCGCGCAGCTCGAGCAGGCGCGGGTGCGGCTGCGCAACGCCGAGCGCGACCGGGCGCGACTCGAGCGGCTGTTCGCCGAGGGCAACGTGCCCGAGCAGCAGATCGACGACGCGCGCGCCCGCGTCGCGCTCGAGAAGGCGGCGGTCGCCGCGGCGGAGGCCATGCTCGAGCAGCAGCGCGCGCAGCGCGCGCTCGCCGAGATCGAGCTGGCCAAGCACCGCGTGCCCGCCCCGTTCGCGGGCGTGCTCACCGAGCGCTACCAGGAGGTGGGCGAGTGGGCCGCGCCCGCCGCCCCGCTGTTCGAGATCATCTCGATGCGCGATCTGTACGCGTGGGTCGAGATCGACGAGGTGGACAGCGCCGAGCTGCGCCCCGGTCTCGCGGTGCGGGTGCATCTCGATGCCTACCCCGACACGCCGATCCCGGGGCGGCTCTCGCGCGTGGGCGACCGGGTCTCGGAGCGCCGCGAGCAGAGCCGCACGATCGAGATCGAGGTGGCGATCGAGCGGCTGCCCGCCGGTGTGCGGCTGCTGCCCGGCATGTCGACCGACGTGGAGGTGGTGCTCGAACGCAGCCCGACACCCGTGGTGCGCGTCCCCACGCTCGCGCTGCTCGAGGGCGCGCGGGTGCTCGTGGCCGACGGCGGGTTCGCGCGCGAGCGGCGGATCGAGACGGGGATCGGCAACTGGGAGTACACCGAGGTGCGCAGCGGGCTCGAGCCGGGCGAGCGGGTGATCGTCTCGCTCGACAAGGAGGAGATCCGCGACGGGGTACCGATCCGGATCGAGGCGGACGAGACGCCGCAGCCGCCCGCGACGCACCGCAGCGAAGCGAACGGGCACGGCCCCGCGAGCGCGGAGGTCTCCCGCCGGGACGCGGGCCATGGCGACTGAGACGACCGCAGGCGCCGACGCCGCCGCCGCTCCCATGATGCGGCTCGAGGGGGTGGTGCGCGACTACGCGAGCGGCGCGCGGCGGGTGCGCGCGCTCGCGGGGATCGATCTCGAGATCCCGCGCGGGCAGTTCGCGGTGCTCATGGGGCCGTCGGGCTCGGGCAAGTCGACGCTGCTGCACGTGCTCGGCTGCCTCGACGTGCCGACCGCGGGCCGCTACTGGCTCGACGGGATCGAGGTGACGGCGCTGCCGGACGCGGGGCTCGTCGCCATGCGGCGGCACAAGCTCGGCATGATCTTCCAGGCGTTCCACCTCGTGGGGCGGCTCACCGCGCTGCGCAACGTGGAACTGCCCATGGTGTTCGCGGGGCTGCGACCGGCCGAGCGGCGGCGGCGGGCGCGCGCCTCGCTCGAGGCGGTGGGGCTCGGGCACCGGATCGAGCACCGGCCGGACGAGCTGTCGGGCGGCGAGTGCCAGCGCGTGGCGATCGCGCGCGCGCTCGCCATGCGGCCGCCGGTGCTGCTGTGCGACGAGCCGACGGGCAACCTCGACAGCGCCTCGGGCGCCGAGATCATGCGCCTGATCGACGGGCTGCACGACGCCGGGCACACGATCGTGCTCGTGACCCACGACCCGTCGCTCGCGCGGGTGGGCAACCGGCTGATCCGGATCCGCGACGGCCGGATCGAGGCGGACGAGCCGGGGGACAAGCGGTGAGCCCGCGCGATCTGCTCTCGCTCGTGGGCGGGGCGCTCGGGGCGCACGCGGTGCGCACGCGGCTGACGCTTCTCGCGGTGGCGATCGGGGTGGCGGCGGTGCTCGTGCTGATCTCGCTCGGCCACAACGCGCGCACCTACGTGCTCGAGCAGTTCGGCGGCCTCGGCTCGAACCTGCTGATCGTGACGCCCGGCAAGGTGGAGACGAGCGGCGGGCCGCCCCTGGTGGCGAGCGGGACGCGGGAGCTCACGATCGAGGACGCGCTCGCGATCCGCCACCAGGTGCCGGGCGTGGTGGACATGGCGCCGGTGAGCGTGGCCGCGCTCGAGGCGCGCAGCCGCGGGCGGGCGCGCGACGCGATCGTGGTCGGCACGACGTCGCGGTTCGTGCCGGTGCGCAACCTCGTGCTCGCTGCCGGCCGCAACCTGCCCGAGATCGATCCCCACGACGCAGCGGCGGTGTGTCTGCTCGGGCGCAAGATCGCGCGTGAACTGTTCCCCGACGAATCGCCGCTCGGCAAGGTGGTGCGGCTCGGCGACAGCCGCCTGCGCGTGATCGGGCTGATCGCCACCGGCGGCACCTCGCTCGGGGTCGACTTCGACGAGCTGATCCTCGCCCCGCTCGCGAGCGTGCAGCGCATGATCAACCGCGAGGGGCTGTTCCGCATCCTGGTGCAGGTGCGCAGCTTCGACGCGGTGCCGGCGGTGCGGGAGGCGGTGCGGACACTGCTGCGGCGCCGGCACCGGCAGGAGGACTTCACGATCGTGACGCAGCAGGCGGTCATGGAGTCGCTCGGTGACATCCTGGGCATCCTGACGGCGGCGCTGTCGGCGATCGCGGGCATCTCGCTGCTCGTGGCGGGGATCGGCATCATGAACGTCATGCTGATCAGCGTGGCCGAGCGCACCCCGGAGATC
>RFJN01000079.1 GCA_003694875.1 Planctomycetota bacterium
GGCCACCGTCGGACGGGCGGCGTCCCGGCGTCGCCCCCCCCACGCTGGCGATTGTCCCGTGCACCGAAGCCCTGAGCCCCATCTTCCGGGGGTTCGAAGCAACCATCATCCGGAACCGCCGCCATCGCCGTTGCTGGGGGACAGCGGAGTAGTGTCCCGCAAGGTGGTGTAGGAAGGCGAGGCCCCTCGGGTAACGCAGCCACTCGCGACCAAACAACATGTCTTGGCACTACGCAGGTGGGATCGTCGGCGCCCATGACTTTTCGATATTCACGGTGCACTGCGCCGGACACAACTTCAAAGCCGGAAGATGGGGCAGTCGCCGGTGCAAGGGCGAGCCCCCGCGCTCCGCGGCGACGGCGAGACGCCGCCCGCCCGACAACCACGCGGCGTGTTTCGGCTGTCCGTGAACCGCCTGTGCCGGCGGCTCGCCGGGTAACCTCCCTGCCGCGCCGGCCGGTGCCGAGGCGGGGCACGGCACGGCAGGGCGCCGAGACGCCTTGTCGCTAGCACCGGCGTGCGATCGCAACCCCCATGCGCAGCCGCGTCTCGTAGCCGCGCGCGGTGTTCTCGAGCAGATCGGCCGCGACCGTGAGCCGGCCGGGCGCGCAGCACACGAGCACCGTCGAGCCGCCGAACTGGAAATAGCCCTTCTCCGCGCCGCGCTCGACCGGCCCCGGCCGGTAGGTCTGCACGATCCGGCCCACGAACAGCGCCCCGATCTCCACGAGCCACACCGGACCGAACGCCTCGGTCTCGAGCCGGCAGCGCTGCCGCTCGTTCTCGCACAGGATGCACGGGTCGCGGGCGAGCGCGATCGGGTTGACCGAGTCGTAGCCGCCGGGAATCCGCACCGAGGGCTCGGCGCGGCCGGTGGCCGGAAAGTGGAAGCGGTGGTAGTCGCCGGGCGCGAGCCGCAGCACGAACACCGCCCCCACCGGCGGCGGGCTCGCGAGACCGAGCACGCTCGCGACAGGCACCACACGCCCCTTGATCGGCACGCCCCCGCCCGGCGGATCCTGCCAGGCGAGCACCCGCGCGTCGGCCGGCGAGAGCAGCGCCGCCGGGTCGGGATCGAGCGGCCGCGCACCGGGCCGCAGCCGACGGGCGAAGAAGGCGTTGAGCGAGCGGTAGGCCTCGGGCGGTTTCTCGGCCTCGCTCGCGTCCACCCCCGCCTGCTCGATGAAGCGCCGGATGCGGGCGCGGCTCGCCGGACGGTCCTGCCACCAGCCATACAGCCGGCTCACGAGCCGCCGGCGCACGAGCCGGCGCGCGAGCCGCGCGAGCCGCCCCTCGCCGTACAGCCAGCGCATCGCAGCCTCGGCCACCACCTGCTCGCGCTCGAGCCGCCCCGTCTTCCGGTCGACGTACCACACACCCTCGCTGCGGGGGCTCGCCGGCGCTTCGGAAGCGGGTGCCGCAGACGGCTCGCCGCATGCCTCCCTCACCGCTCGCCGTCCTCCCCCTCCTCGGCCGGTTCCTCGTCGGGCGCGAGCGGCTGCGGCTGCGCTCCGAGTTCGGCGAGCTGCTGCTCGGCGAGACGCGCCGCCTCGGTGCCGGGAAAGCGTTCGATCAGCGCCGCGAGCCGCCGGCGCAGTTCACCGGTCTCGCCCGGCGACTGCGCGTGGAAGCGGCGGATCTCGAGCCAGGCCTGCGCCGCCTCCTGCTCGCGCTGCCGCTGCGCCTGTGCCTCCGGGTCGAGCGCGCCCGGTGCCCGGTCGGGAGCCGGCGTCCGGCTCGTCACGACGAGCACGGCCGCGCCGATCAGCGCCGCGGTGCCGAGCAGCAGCCCGAGCAGCAGGTGCGGGGTGCGGGCGGCCCGACGCCGCCCCGAGCGCACTCTCGGTCCCGAGCGGCGCGCGCTCGCGGCGCTGCGTCCCCCACCGCGCCGCGCGGTGGGGGGAAGGCCGCTGCGCACCGGCGGCTTGCCGTGCAGCACCCGCTCCATGTCCTCGAGCAGCTCGATGGGGTGCTGGTGACGCTGCTCGCGCGCCTTCGCCATCATGGCGAGCACGAGTGCGCTGACGTGCCGCGAGATGCCGCGGCGGCGCCGGTGCGGGGGCTCGGGCGGCTCGGTGAGGTGCTTGGTCATGAGCACCATGGCGGAGCTGCCCTCGAACGGCGGGGCGCCGGTGAGCGCGTGGTACAGCGTGGCGCCGAGCGAGTAGATGTCGGAGCGGATGTCGATCGCCTGCTCGCCGCGCGCCTGCTCGGGCGAGACGTAGTGGGGGGTGCCCACCGCCTTGCCGCGGCCGCGCGCCTCGGCGCGCTCGCGCTCGGTCATGGCGAGCCCGAGATCGCACAGCTTCACCCGGTCGCCGTCGGCCACCATGATGTTCTGCGGCTTCACATCGCGGTGCACGAGCCCCTGGCCGTGCGCGTGCGCGAGCGCGCGTGCCACCTGCATGGCGATCCGCAGCGCGCGCTTCTCCTCGAGCGGGCCGTCGCGCTCGATGAGCTGATCGAGCGACAGCCCGTCGACGTATTCCATGGCGAAGTAGCGGTAGCCGCCCGCCTCGCCCACGTCGATGCCGGCGATGATGTTCTCGTGGTTGAGCCGCGCGAGCGCGCGCGCCTCGGTCAGAAACCGACGCAGGTAGGCCGGGTCGAGCGCGGCCTCGGGCGCGAGCACCTTGAGCGCCACGATCCGGTCGAGCGAGCGTTGGCGCGCCTTGTAGACCGTGCCCATGCCGCCGGTGCCGAGCACCCCGAGGATCTCGTAGCCGGGGATCTCGGGCAGGGCGCTCGCCGCGGCCTCGGTGCGCGGCTCGGGCCGGGCCGCCGCGCGCAGCGCCGCGATCTGCTCGCGCCGCAGCGCGCCGGTCTCGAGCAGCGCGTGCAGCAGGCTCGGCAGCGGTCGGCCCGCGCGCTTGCGCTGCCGGCCGAGCGCACGGGCGCGCTCGAGCTGCGCCTCGTCGATCCAGCCGCGTTCGAGCGCGAGCGCCACCATGCGCGCTGCCTGGCCGCGTTGTCTCGCCACCTCGGCCCCCGCTCCCGCCGTTCCGCCCGATTCTCGCCGCCCCCGCACGCACCGGCAAGGGGCGGCGGGAAGTCGCTGGCGTGAACGCGCCCGCGCGCGACAATGGCGACACACGGGAGCGAGGACCCATGCGACCCACGGTGGCACGCACGATCGCACGGCTGGGGCTCGAGCCGCACGAGCGCGAGCGACTCTCGGGGCTGCGCTACCGCGACGCCGGCCACGGCTACGATCCCTTCGGCATGCACCCCGACTGGGTGGCGGCCGGCTATGCCTTGCTCAAGCCGCTGTACCGGCACTATTTCCGTGTGCGCAGCGTCGACGTCGAGCGGGTGCCCGAGCGCGGTCCCGTGATCGTGGTCGCCAACCACTCCGGCACCCTGCCCTTCGACGGCGCCATGCTGTGGGCCGATCTCGTCCACGCCCGGCTGCGGGTGCCGCGCCCGGTGGCCGACCACTTCGTGCCGGGGCTGCCGCTCGTGAGCGAGCTGTACCAGCGTTGCGGGGTGGTGGGCGGGGCGCGGCGCAACGTGCAGGCGCTGCTCGAGGCCGGGGAACTGCTGCTGATCTTCCCCGAGGGCGTGCCCGGGATCGGCAAGCCCTTCTCGCAGCGCTACACGCTGCAGACCTGGCGTCGCGGGCATGCCGAACTCGCGATCCGCCACCGCGCGGCGGTGGTGCCGGCGGCGGTGATCGGGGCCGAGGAGCAGATGCCGCAGATCGGGCGGCTCGAGGGGCTGTCGCTGTTCGGGATTCCCTACGTGCCGATCACCCTCAGCCCCGTGCCGCTGCCGGTGCGCTACCACCTGTACTACGGCGATCCGATCCCGCTCGGCGCGCTGTACAGCCGCGAGCAGGCCGACGACCCGGAGGTGGTGGCCGAGGCGGCCGAGCGCACGCGGGCGGGCGTCGAGGCCCTGATCGCGCGCGGATTGCGCGAGCGGCGGGGGATCTTCCGGTGAGGGCGACGCCGCGACGGATCCTCGTGACGGGGGCGACCGCGCCGGTGGGACGCGCGGTGTGCGGGGCGCTGCTTGCGCGCCCCGAGGTCGAACTCGTGTTCGCGGTCGGCCGCGAGCCGCCCGAGCGGGCGGGGCTCGGCTCGCACGGCGGCAGGCTGTGCTACCGGCAGGCGGATCTCGCCGGCTGGCGGCGCATGCACGACCTGCTGTTCGGCCCGGCGCGCCGGGCGGGCATCGAGGTGCTCGCCCACCTCGCCTGGCACCGCTCGAGCCACACGGGTCGGCGGGTGCACGCGCTGCACGTCGAGGCGCTGCGCAGCGCGCTCGAGGCGCTCGACCGGCACCCGAGTCTGCGGCGCGTGGTGCTGCGCTCGCACGCCGACGTCTACCGCGTCGCACCGCACCTCGCCACGATCGTGGACGAGTCCCACCCCTTGCGGATCGGCGATCCCGCCCCGCAGTGGCTGCTCGATCGCGTCGAGGCCGATCTCGAGGCGGCGGTGCGGGTGGGCGCGAGCGGCGGCGAGATCTGTGTGCTGCGGTGCGCGGAGGTGCTCGCCGCCGGCACGGGCTCGCAGCTGTACGACTACCTCAGCGCGCCGGTGTGCTTCACCCCGCTCGGCTTCGATCCCATGCTCAACCTGCTGTCGCTCGAGGACGTGGCCGACGCGATCGCGCGTGCGTGCACCGCGGCGAGCGCGCGCGGGATCTATAACGTGCCGGGGGCGGACACGCTGCCGGTCAGCGAATGCATCCGGCTCGCGGGCCGGATCGAGCTTCCGCTGCCGGGCCCGTGTCTCGACGGGCTGTACGAGTTGCGGCGTGCGGTGCGCGGGGCCGACTTCTCGTACCGGCACAACGAGCGACGGCTGCACTTTCCGGCGGTGCTCGACGGCGGCCGGATCGCGCGGGAGTTCGGCTACCGGCCGCGCGTGCCGCTGCGCTGGCCGCCGCGCTGAGGCGGGACGCAACGAGGAGCGAAGAGAGGGGAGTGCGCATGGCAGGTTCACGGCGGCTCGAGGCGGTGACGTTCGAGGGAGGGGACGGCAGGACGATCGCGGGCTGGCTCGATCTGCCGCCGGACGCGCCGCGTGCGTACGCGCTGCTCGCGCACTGCTTCAGTTGCACGAAGGACTTCCCCGCGGTGGCGCGCGTCGGACGGCGTCTTGCCGAGCGCGGCTTCGGCGTGCTGCGCTTCGACTTCAGCGGCCACGGGGTGCTCGGTTTCGCGCGCGGGCGCGCCGACGCGCTCGCGGCGGCGGCGTGGCTGCGCACCCGTCACGGGCCGCCGCGGCTGCTCGTCGGCCACAGCTTCGGCGGGGCGGTGCTGGCGTCGGCCGCCGCCGAGATTCCGGAGGCGGGGGCGCTCGCGACGATCGCCGCCACCGCCGATCCCGCCGCGCTGCGCAGCCGCGTGTGCAGCCGGCTGCGCGCCGAGGACGAGCAGCACTGGGAGCTCGAGATCGGAGGCCGGCGCTTCGCCGTCGCGCCCGAGCTGTGTCGCGAGCTCGAGGACCCGGAACTGCTCGACCGTGTGGCGCGCTTCCGGGGGGCGGCGCTGGTGCTGCACGATCCCGAGGACCCCGTCGTGCCGTACGCCGAGGCCGAGCGGCTGTTCTCACGGCTCGGCCAGCCCAGGGGGCTCGTGGCGCTGCCCGGGGCCGGGCACCTGCTCGCCGCGCCGGAGGCGGCGCGCCATGCCGCCGACC
>RFJN01000466.1 GCA_003694875.1 Planctomycetota bacterium
CCGCTTCCAGTACTCCTCGGGCATGTCGTGCGCCATCTTGAGCGCGCCGTTGGCCCCGGCGTACTTGGGCTCCTCCACCTGCACGACGCGGCCGCTGCCGAGCATCTGCTGCATCGTCTCCTCGAGCACCCGCCCGAGCCCGATGATCTGCGATCCGCCGCCGGCGAGGATCACGTTGTCGCGCAGCCGCGCCTGGAAGTCGGGGTCGAACGTCGAGACGAGCTTGTGGATCGCCTGCACGATCGGCGGCACGATCATGCGGCACGCCTTGCGCACCTCGTCGGTGATGTCGAACACCGTGGGCTTGCCGTTGACGAGGAACTCCACCCGCACCGGCTCGGCCGCGTCGGTGACGAAGGCGTACTTCTCCTTGATCTGCTTGATGTGGTGGATCGTGAAGTCGGCCTGCGGCGCCTTCTCCTTGCACAGCGCGTACAGCTGCTGATCGAGCCAGTCGCCCGCGGTCGTGAGCGTGATCTGGTCCTCCTCGGCCGGCATCGTGCCGTGCATGCGGCACAGATCGACGGTGCCGGCCCCGATGTCCACCACCAGCGTGTCGTCGAGCAGATCGAGCCCGTAGGCGACCGCGAACGGCTCGCTGCAGATCATGGCCGCGTCGAGCACCTCGCTCGCCGCCTCGAGGATCTGCGTCTTGTTCTTCACCGAGGCCTGCGCCGGCGCGCCGATCACGCCGTACAGCAGCTCGTCCTTGCGCGGCTTGCACATCTGCAGCGCGTGGCGCACGAGATCCTTCGCCGCGCGCATGTGCTGCTCGTGCTCGGCGGGATCGATCCCGGCCGAGTCGGTGTACTTGATGATCCCCTTCTCGAAGGGGCGGTAGAGGTTGAGCGACAGCCGCCGCTCGACCGCCTCCTTGCCGAACAGCCGGTCGCGCTTGAGCAGCTTGCGGGCCACGACGTCCTTCGGGTAGCCGACGTAGCTCCACACCGTCTCGCGCACGCCGTTGGACGCCGCCACCGAGGTGCGCGAGGTGCCGAGGTCGATGCCGACGTACAGCACCCCCTTGGTCTTCTTCGGCTCGTGCTCCTGCAGCTCGGGCTGCCGTGCGTGCTTCGGTTGGGGTAGGGTCGTCATGTCCATGGGGCCTCGTTCACTCCGGACTGGAAAAGAAGAAATGGCGGTGTTCCCACGCGCCCGCCTCGTGCCGCGCGAACGCCATTGTGGCAGCAAGGTCCGTCACCGCGCCAACGCGGCGCTCAGAAGGCGGTCTCCATGATCAGATCCTCACGCGGCGGTGCGAAATCGGGCGGCGGCGGGGGGAGGTCGTCGGGCTCGGGAGCGCTCGCCTGCGGCTCGCGGTCCTCCGGCTCGATCGGCTTGCCCTGCAGCTCGAGGTTCTCGAGAAAGATCACGTGCAGCAGCTCGCGCTTGCGCCCGTAGGCCGGATCGGAGGCGTCGAGACCCTGCACCGTGTCGTAGACCGACGCGATGCCCGGATCGACCGACTTCGCCTTCACCACCTGCTCGAGCCGCTTCTCGGTCTCGGCGAGCGCGCGGTTCACCTTGGCGAGCCGGCGCTCGAGCAGCTCCACCCGCCGGTCGTGCTCGCGGCGTTCTTCACTCAGGTAGCGGTCGCGCTCGCGCGCGAGCAGCTCGTCGATCATGCGCGCGAGCTCGCGCTCGAACTCGCTCAGCCCCTTGAGGGCCCGGGGCCCGATCTCCGCGAGCGAACGCCGCTGCTGCTCGTTCATGAGCTGGTCGAAGAGGTGGCGCAGCCGGCGTTCGAGTTCGGCGAACGCTTCCGGCGAGATCGAGACGTCGCGGCTCGAGAGCTGTTCGCGCTGCGCACGTTCGAGCGCGTGCTGCTGGCGTTCGCGCTCGCGACCGAGCTCGGCGAGCCGCTTCTCGAGCTCGGCGCGCACGCGCTCCGCCTCGGTCTTGGCCGCGAGCACCTTCTTGTGCTCGGCGAGAAGCTTCAGAAACTCCTGCTTCGCCTCGTGCTCGATCGTGCCGCGCTCGCCGGCGCTCACCTCGCGCTCGTGGCGCACGAAGACCTGCTCGACCGCCTCGGACACGATCCGCTCGATCGTGCGCATGTCGAGCACCTGCACCGAACGGAAGCCACGTCGCTCGAGCGCCCGCAGCGGCACGCGTTCGGTACGCTTGCGCAGCGCCCCGCGAATGTCCACCGAACGGCCTCGTTGTGCCGATCGGCCCCGCGCCTCGCTGCCGCAGCTCGTCTCCACCGCCCGCACCTCCTTCCGGTGGTCGGGGCGATCGGCCGCTCGACGTTGCGCCGCCGTGCAGACCACCCCCTCCGAGATCGCGCCGCATCCCGGATCGCCCCGATTGTCGCCGCACCCTCCGACGAAGTCAATCGTGGCGTCGTCCGAAGTTGTGTCACGGCGGTGTCATCGGGCGGGTGTTCGGGTTCTGCTCGGGTGGCCGTTGCCCGGGCGCGGACCGCGCGTACACGAGCGGTCCGCGTCCGGAAGCGAGCGGCGTCGTGCGGTTGCGGTCGCCGGTCGCGATCCGTACCATATCGCCGCCTTGCAGCCGGCGCGGCGGCCGGCCGCAACCGCGTGGGCGGATTCGCGCGAGACGATACGGGAGGCAGCGACGGCGGTGGCGCAACCGGCGACCAATGCGAAGAAGGGCAACGTGCTGTTGCTCGACGGGCGCAAGTACCTCGTGCTCGATTTCCAGCTCGTGACCCCGGGCAACAAGCGGGGCTTCATCCAGTTCAAGGTGAAGGATCTCGACTCGGGGGCGGTGCTGCAGAAGAAGGTCAGCTCGCAGGACAGCATCGAGATCGCCACCCTCGACCGGCGGCTGTGCGAGTATCTGTACGCCAACGGCGATCTGCACGTCTTCATGGACAAGGAGAGCTACGAGCAGTACGAGATCGCGGCGAGCGATCTCGAGGGGGTGCTGCCGTACATGGTCCACAACCAGGACGTGACGGTGGTGTTCCTCGAGGGCAAGCCGATCAGCGTCGACCTGCCGGCTGCGGTCGAACTCGAGGTGACCGAGGCCGAGGAGGCGATCAAGGGCGATACCGCGACGAACGTCACCAAGCGCGCGGTCACCGAGACGGGTCTCGTGGTGCAGGTCCCGCACTTCATCAAGGCGGGCGAACGGATCAAGGTCGACACCCGCGACGGGAAGTTCATCTCGCGGGCGTGAACGCGATCCCGCAGGACGGAGATTCGGCGCGGCCGCGCCGTGGGCGGCTCGAGCAGGGGGGCGAATCCCATGGAATTTTCGTGGAGTGAGGAGGAGCAGGCGGTCCGGAGTGCGATCCGGACCGCGCTGCAGCGGCTCGCGCCGCGCCGGCGCGAGATCATGGACGCGGTCCATCGCGAGCGCCGCTTTCCGCAGGAAGTGTGGGACATCTTCACCGAGAGCGGCATGTTCGGGGCGCTGCTTCCGGAGCGCTACGGCGGCTCCGGCATCGGTCTCACCGCCATGGTGATCGCGACCGAGGAGTGCGCGCGCTTCGGCTTCAGCAACACGATCGCGATCCTGACCGCCATGGACTCGCTGTGCATCCTGCGCAACGGCTCCGAGGAGCTCAAGCAGCGCTTCCTGCCGGCGGTCGCCGAGGGGCGGCACCGCTTCGCCTTCGCGGTCACCGAGCCCAACGCCGGCTCGAACACCTTCCGCATCGAGACGACCGCCCGTCGCGAGGGCGAGCACTACGTCATCGACGGCCAGAAGACGTTCATCACCGGGATCGATCAGTGC
>RFJN01000467.1 GCA_003694875.1 Planctomycetota bacterium
CCACCATCCAGTCCTTTCGCACGACCTCTCTCCCTCGCGGTCTCGCCCCCCGCTGGCTGCAGATACGAACGCGCCCGGCGAGGTGTTGTTGCGACAGACGGCGGGGGCGCGTGCGGAGCGAGGCGGACGTTCAGGAGCGGGCGGGGCTCGGCGCGCGCTCGAACGCCCGCGGCCAGTCGCGGATCACGCGCTCGGCGAGCGCGGGCCACGAGGTCTCGGGCCCGACGTCGTACCAGTGCAGATCCGGAAAGTGGGCGAAGAAGGTGCGCTGTCGGCGCGAGAATCGGCGGGTGTCGCGCTGGATGCGCGCCACGATCTGCTCGAGTGGCTCGCGCCGTCCGCCCCGGATCCAGTCGGCGATCGTGCGGTAGCCGATCGCTTGCGCCGCCTGGGGCCCGAGCCCCTCGGGGCGCGCGAGCAGCCGCTCGACCTCCTCGATCCAGCCGGCCTCGATCATGCGCTCGACGCGGCGATCGATCCGTTCGTACAGCAGCTCGCGCGGCCAGCGGATGCCGACGAGCACGCGGTCGGGCCGCGGCGTGCGCGCCCACTGCCGCTGCAGCCGCGAGATCGGAACGCCGGTGCGTTCGTGCACCTCGAGCGCGCGGATCACCCGCCGCAGGTCGTTGGGGTGAAGGCGCCGGGCGGTCTCGGGGTCGAGCGCGGCGAGGCGCGCGTGCAGCGCCGCGGGCCCCTCGCGCTGCGCCTGCTCGCGCAGCCGGGCGCGCAGCGCGGGATCGGCCTGCACTCCCTCGAACAGCCCCTCGGTGAGCGCGCGCACGTACAGGGCGGTGCCGCCACAGTAGATCGGCACCGCGCCGCGGGCGCGCACCTCGCGCTCGCACGCCTCGGCGAGCCGGCAGTAGATCGCGGCACTCATGGGCTCGTGCGGCTCGCGGATGCCGACGAGGTGGAAACGCTGTCCGGCGCGCGCCTCGGCAGGAGGCGTGGCGGTGCCGATCTCCATGCCGCGGTAGACCTTCATGGAGTCGCACGAGAGGATCTCGCCGCCGGTGCGCCGGGCGATCTCGACCGCGAGCCGCCCCTTGCCGCTCGCGGTGGGGCCGACGATGAACAGCCGCGGTGTCCGGGACGTCTGCATGGGCGGAACTCCGGGCGAGACCGCGGCCCATGGTAGGCGGCAGGATCGCCCTAAGGCAAGACAGCAGCGGAGACAGCGGCGCCGCTGCCGGGTTTGACGGTGCGCGACGCACCGTGCTATCATGCCGCCTCGGGGAGAACGGACGACCATGGCACGCAACACATTGCCCCCCCTGCGGATCCTCGCGGCAGCGATCGCCCTCGTGTGTGCGAGCGGCGTCGCCCACGCGGGGTTGCTGATCCGGCAGCAGGCCAACGGACTGCCGGGGCTCGCCGAGGGCGAGGTGGCGCCGCAGCGGCTGTTCGTCGGCGAGCGCGCGATGCGGCTCGAGGATCTGCGCGAGGGCGGTCGGACCGTGATCGTGCGGCTCGACGAGGGCCTGATCTGGGAGATCGACCCGACGCTCGGCATGTACACCGAGCAGACGTTCGAGGCGCTGCGCCGGCGTCGGGAGAAGGCCGAGCGCGATCGCGAGGAGAAGCGCCGGCTCGCGCTCGAGCGGCTGTCGGGCGAGGAACTCGAGAGCTGGCTGCGGCGCAAGGGATTGCGGCGCGACGGCAAGCGCATCGTGACGACCGAGCACCTCGGTGGCGAGCGCGTCGGTCGCTGGCACGCGCGTCACCTGCGCATCACGGTCAACGACAAGCCGGCGATCGAGTTGTGGGTGACCGACGAGATCCCGGAGTTCGAGCCGCCGGCGGCGTGGTTCGATCTGTACGACGAGACGGGGCTGTTCCCGAAGGACGTGACCGCGGCGCTGCGTGCGGTCGAGGGCTTCCCGGTGCGGGTGATCGCGCACGTGGATCTCGACACGGTGGGGGCGACGCTGCGCTCGGAGGTCGAGAGTGTGCACGACTGGCCCGAGCGGCCCGAGCGCTTCGTGCTGCCCGACGGGCTGCGGCGGGTCGATCGCTTTCCGGAGCGTTCGAAGCGTTCGGACGGCGAGGCGGCCGAGCCGGTGCGGTGCGTGCAGTGTGGCAAGGTGATCGAGAACCCGGTGGAGCGGGTGCCGGGCGGCACGGGCTACGTGTGCTCGCGTCGGTGCCTGATCGAGTACATCAAGTCGCTGCGGCGGCGCAGGCCGCCCGCGGCGGGGACGAACCACGACTGAGACCGCCGCGGCGGCAGACCGACGCCGTGCGTGCGGGTCCGGAACACGGAGCGCCGCGATGCCACTTCTCGAAGTGTTGACCGGAAAGAACGCCGGCAAGACCTTCGAAATCCCCGACGGCGGACAGGTCAAGATCGGCAGCAGCCGGGGCTGCGACATCGCGATCAAGGACCGCACGATCGCGATGCGGCACGCCACGATCGCGTTCGAGAACGGGATCTGGCAGGTGCGGGATCTCGGCTCGCGCGGCGGCACGCAGGTCAACGGCAAGAAGCTCGCGGCGAAGAAGGCGGCGAAGATCGAGTCGGGCGACACGATCACGCTCGGCGAATGCGAGGTGCGCTTCACGATTCCGGGTGCGGCGCCCGCCGCCGCGCCGGCGCCGGCTCCGGCGGCGGCAGCGCCCGCGCCGGCCCCCGCCC
>RFJN01000468.1 GCA_003694875.1 Planctomycetota bacterium
CGCTTCTTCCTCGAGGAGGCGGGCCGCGGCGAGGCCGTGGCGCTGCTCACCCTGCCGGCGGCCGAGCCCGGGGCGGCGGCGCCGGGCGGCTCGGCCGCGCTCGCCACCGCCCGGCTCGCCACGCTGCGCGCCCTCGCCGATCCGGGCCGGCTGCCGATCGTGCTCGCCCCCGCCGCCGCGCTGCTGCAGCCCCTGCCCGCACCCGAGACGCTCGCCGCGGCGCGCTGCGAACTGCGGGTGGGCGAGCGGCTCGATCTCGAGACGCTCGAGGCGCGGCTGCTCGCGGCCGGCTTCGCGCGCATGCCCATGGCCGAGGTGGCGGGCGAGTGGAGCCGCCGCGGCGGCATCGTCGACATCATCGCGTTCGACGGCGCGCCGCTGCGCATCGAGCTGTTCGGCGACGAGATCGACACGCTGCGCAGCTTCGACCCCGAGTCGCAGCGCTCGATCGAGCACCACGAGGCGGTGACGCTCACGCTGCTCGGGGCCGCCCAGCTCGACGAGCCGCCCGTCCCGACCGACCTGTTCGCCCACCTTCGTCCCGATACCACCGTCGCGGTGATCGAGCCCGATCGCGTCGCGCAGCTCGCCGGACGTACGCTGCCCGAGGGCGAGCGGCGCCGACTCGAGGAGACGATCGAGCGGCGGGCGCAGCTCGAGATCGCCGCCGCCCCGCCGCCGTCCGGCCCCCGGGTCTGGCACTTCGAGACGCGCTCGGTCGAGCACGCGAGCGGGCTGCAGATGCACGAGGTCGTGGCGGGGGTGGAGGCGCTCGTCGAGCGCGGCTGCCGCGTCACGGTACTCGCACGTCGCGAGGCCGAACGCAACCGCTTGCGGGAGCTGCTCGTACGCCCCGGTCGCGAGCTCGTGGTGCGGGCCGGCGAGATCTCGCGCGGCTTCGAGGATCCGGCCGGCGGCCGCGCGCTGTTGTGTGCGCGCGAGCTGTTTCGCCGCCCCGTGGTCCGCAGCCGCGCGGGGCGACGCCGCCGCGCGGCGTCCGGACGCCCGATCACGAGCTTTCTCGAGCTGCGGCCGGGCGAGCACGTGGTGCACCTCAGCCACGGGATCGGGCGCTTCGTGGGGATCGAGACGATCGAGAACCGCGAGGGGTACACCGAGGATTTCCTGAAGCTCGAGTACGCCGAGGGCGCGACGGTCTTCGTGCCGACGAGCCGCATCGAGCTCGTGCAGCGCTACGTGGGGACCCGCGGCGCGCGGCCGCGGCTGTCGCGGATCGGCACCGGCGGCTGGCGCAAGCGGCAGCAGCGGGTGCGCCGCGCGGTGCTCGACCTCGCGGCGGAGCTGCTCGAGACCCAGGCGCGCCGCCAGGCGCGGCCCGGGATCGCGCACCCGCCGGGCGGGCCGTGGCTCGAGGCGTTCGAGGCAGCGTTTCCCTTCGAACTCACCCCCGACCAGGCGGCCGCCTGGGAGGCGATCCGCGCCGATCTCGAGGCGCCGCGACCCTGCGACCGGCTCGTGTGCGGCGACGTGGGCTACGGCAAGACCGAACTCGCCATGCGCGCGGCGTTCCAGGTGGCGATCGGCGGGCGGCAGGTGGCGGTGCTCGTGCCGACCACCGTGCTCGCCGAACAGCACCTGCGCACCTTCCGCTCGCGCATGGCGGCGTTTCCGGTGCGCGTGGCCTGCCTCGACCGCTTCCGCACCGCACGCGAGCAGCGCGAGATCCTCGCGCAGCTCGCCGAGGGCGAGATCGACATCCTGATCGGCACCCACCGGCTGCTGTCCGGCGACGTGCGCTTCCGCGACGTGGGGCTTCTCATCATCGACGAGGAGCAGCGCTTCGGGGTGGCGCACAAGGAGCAGCTCAAGCGGCTGCGCGCGACCGTCGACATCCTCACGCTCACCGCCACGCCGATCCCGCGCACGCTGCACCTCGCGCTCGTGGGCATCAAGGACATCTCGGCGCTCGAGACCGCCCCCACCGGCCGCATGCCGATCCGGACCGTGATCGCGCGCGACGCCCCGGAACTCGTCGAGCGCGCGATCCGCCGCGAGCTCGCGCGCGAGGGGCAGACGTACGTGCTGCACAACCGCGTCGGCACGATCGAGCGCCGCGCCTCCGAGATCGCACGGCTCGTGCCCGAGGCGCGCATCGAGGTGGTGCACGGCCAGATGCCCGAGCGCCGGATCGCGGCCGCCATGGGGGCGTTCGTGCGCGGGGAGGCGGACGTGCTCGTGGCAACCACGATCATCGAGAGCGGGCTCGATATCCCGCGCGCCAACACACTGATCATCGACCGCGCCGACCGCTTCGGTCTCGCCGAGCTGCACCAGCTGCGCGGGCGGGTCGGCCGCTACACCGAACAGGCGTACGCGTACCTGCTCCTGCCCCGGCGCGGGCCGGTGCGCGAGGAGGCACTGCGGCGGCTCAAGGCGCTCGAGGAGCTCAACCAGCTCGGGGCCGGCTTCCGGATCGCCATGCGCGATCTCGAGATCCGCGGCGCGGGCAACATCCTCGGCACCGCGCAGTCGGGCCACATCGCGCAGGTGGGCTACGACCTGTACTGCCGCATGCTGCAGGCGGCGGTGCAAGAGCTCGAGCAGCGTCGCGACGAGCGAGAGCCTCCGCAGCAGCCCGCGGCGGCCGCTGCGCGGCCGCGTCGCCGCAAGCGGGACGACGAGGAGGCGGCACCGATCGAGCTGCCGGTCTCGATCGAGCTGCGTCTCGATGCGCACCTGCCGGCGGACTGGATCCCCCACCCCTCGCACAAGCTCGACGCCTACCGGCTGCTCGCGACCGCGCACACCGAGCCGGCGCTCGCGGACGCGCACGCCGCGCTGCGCGACCGCTACGGTCCGCTGCCGCCGGCCGCGCGCCGGCTCGTGCGCGTGCACCGGCTGCGGCTCGCGTGCGAACGGCTCGGGATCGAACGGGTGCAGGCCGAGGGGAAGGTGGCGATCGTGCACCACGGGGCCGACGACGCCGCGCTGCGCGAGGCGTTGCGCCGCTGCCCGTACAAGGTGCTCTGGCCGGAGCCGGGGGTGTGCTACATCGTGATCGCCGAGCGGCCGGAGCCGCCGCACGAGGAGGTGCTCGAGCGTCTGCTCGAGATCCTGGAGACCGAACGCAGACCCGAGACCGAGCGAGGACGCAGCCATGGCCCGAAGCGCAGCCGAGGACGGAGGCGCGCCGCCGGACGACGCAGCAGCCGCTGACGCGCTCGCGCGCCACCTCGCACGCCACCTTGCGCGCCACCGCCCGAGCCCCTTGTGGCCGGGTCTGCTCACGCTCGCGCTGCTTGCGGCGTTCGGCTTCGTGGCGTGGACGGTGCAGCCGGTGCGCCGGGCCGTGGCGACGCTCTCGTCGGTGCGCCCCACCGCGCCCCACCGGGCGCCGGCGCGTGCGGGCGCGGCCCGAGTCGCGCCCGCCACGGCCGGTGACTACGCCGCGGTGCGCGCCCGGATCGAGCCCGTGTACACCGCCCGCGCCGACCGCCTCGCCCCGCTCGCCGCGGGCGCCGAGCCGCCGTCGTGGCGCGCGCGACTGGCCGCGCTCGAGGCGTGGGCGGAACTCGCGCGCGCCTGGCGCGACGCGCTCGCCGAGCGGGGGCTGGAGCCCGAGGCGTACGTGCAGGCGGCGCGCCGTCGCCCCGGCGGCCTCGATCCGCTCGACGCGCTGCTCGCCCGCCTCGCCACCACCTCCCCACCGTCCCCCACCAGCGACTGACGAACCCCGGAACCTTCCTTGTAAATCAACAAGTTACAGCGACACCGAACCCGACCGTCGTTGCCGCAACCGGACGACGGGAAGAGCTCGCGGGGCACCACCCCCACGCCCGAACATCTCCCCCCACATTCCGTAACACCTTCGGACACAGGGTCCTGTAATCCTCGAAATTCGTCCGCTTGACGGTCGTCGCACACCGATGGTATCCCAAGTGTGCGCGAGTGGGGAGAAGTGGGGAGAAAGGGTGCAGCGGTTCTTCGGCCAGTATGCTGCCACCCTCGACTCCAAGAAGCGCGTCGCGGTGCCGGCACGGCTGCGCGGCGCGGTCGACGAGCGCGAGCGCGATCGCTTCATCCTGACGGTCATGCCCGATGGGTGCCTGGTGCTCTACACGCTGAGCGTCTGGGACGAGATCGCCTCCGAGCTCGCCGAGCGCGCCCGCACGAGTCTCGGCTGGAAGCAGGCGCGCGCACTGGAGCGCGAGCTGTTCTCCAACGCGCACGAGGTCAGCCCCGACCGGCAGGGGCGGATCCTGCTACCGGAGCCGCTGCGGCGCCGGGCGGGGATCGAGCGGGAGGTGGTGTTCGTCGGCGTGCGCAACCGGATCGAGATCTGGGACGCGAAGCGCTGGGAGGCCGAGCAGCAGGAGCGCGAGAAGCAGTTCGAATCGCTCGCGCACGAGGTGTTGCGCTGAAGAGGGTGGCGGAGCGCGGCGCTCCGCCGGGCGGATCGAGGCGGCAGGCGGCGGCCGGTGGGTCGCCGGGAGAGACGAGAGAGACGGCGATGGCGAACGGTGCGGTGGGACGCGAGGGCTACACACGGTTCACGGCGATGCAGGCGGTGCGCGAACTTCTGATCGGAGCGGGCTCGGCGGACGCGGTCGGTCGCGACGAGCTGCTCGCGCACCGCGAGGATCTGCTCGAGATCCGCGACCGCGCCGCGCGCCTCGGCCGACCGGGCACCCCGCTCGCCCACCTGTTCCGCCTCTCGGACGAGGTGAGCCGGCTGATCGAGCGGCTCGCGGCCGAGGGGTTCGGACGCGGCGAGACCGCCGCCCGCTTCGCCACGCACCCGCCGGTATCGGCGCGCTTCGGGGACCGGCTCGCGTCGTGAGCCACGCCCGCGGTCCGCACCCGACCCGCCCCGACGCCCTCCCGGTCGCCGCGTGAGCGAGTCGCCGCACGTTCCGGTGCTCGCCGACGAGGTGGAGCACTGGCTCGGGCCCGCGATCGAGCGCGGCGGCACGGTGATCGACGCGACGCTCGGCGCGGGCGGCCACGCCCGGCGGCTGCTCGCCCGCATGCCGCCCGGCAGCCGGTACGTGGGCATCGATCGCGACGCGCAGATCCTCGAGCACGCCCGCGCCCGCCTCGCACCCTGGCGCGAGAGCCACGAGATCGTGCTGCTGCACACCGCATTCGAGCGGCTCGGCGAGATCGCCGCCCGCCACGCCCCCGGGGGCGCGGCGGGGATCCTGCTCGACGTCGGGGTGAGTTCGCTGCAGCTCGACGACCCCGCACGCGGCTTCACCTTCCGCGCGGCGGGACCGCTCGACATGCGCATGGACCCGAGCACGGGCGAGAGCGCAGCCGAGCTGCTCGCGCGGCTCGACGAGCGGGAGCTCGCCGATCTGCTGTACCACTACGGCGGCGAGCGGCGCTCGCGCCGGATCGCGGCGGCGATCGTCGAGGCGCGCCGGCGCGCGCCCCTCACGCGCACCGACGAGCTGGCCGACATCATCGTCAGGGCGGTCGGCCGTCGCTACGAGCGCGGTCGGATCCACCCCGCGACGCGCACGTTCCAGGCGCTTCGGATCGCGGTCAACCGGGAGCTCGAGCAGCTCGAGCGCGCTCTCGAGGCCGTGCCCGAGGCGCTCGCACCGGGCGGGCGCGTCGTGGTGATCAGTTTCCACTCGCTCGAGGATCGACGCGTGAAGCTGGCGTTCCGGGAGGCGAAGCGCGCGGGTCGGCTGACGGTGCTGACGAAGAAGCCGGTGCGGCCCGGGCCGGCCGAGATCGCGCGCAACCGGCGGGCACGCAGCGCGCGGCTGCGCGCCGCCGAGCGGCCGGAGGCGGGCTCGTGAGGATGCTCGCCTACCTTCTGTTTCTCGTCGTGCTCGTCGCGGTGGGCCTGCTCGCGGTGCAGCAGGAGCTGCGGGCGGTGCGGGCGGGCTACCGGCTCGGGGCGCTCGAGCACGAGCGCGCCGAGCTGCGCGAGCGGCGGCGGCGGCTCGAGGTGCAGGTGCTCGCCGAATCGCGGCTCGATGTGCTCGAGCAGCGCGCGCGGCGGCTCGGGCTCGAGGTGCCGGGACAGCGCGATCCCGCCCGGGTGCTCGAGGAGTTGCTCGCCCGATGACGACCGAGCGCTCGACACGGACCACGGCCGCCGAGCGCCGCAGCCGCACGATCAGCGTCGCGGTCGCCCTCGCGCTGTGCGCGCTGTTCGGCGCGCTCGCGCTCCGGCTCGTGCGTCTGCAGGTCACCCACGCCGACCGCTGGCGCTCGCTCGCGGTACGCCAGCAGCAGCCGCTGCGCTCGGTGCCCGCCTACCGCGGCGATATCCGCACCGCCGACGGCGCCGTGCTCGCGCGCTCGGTGCGCGCCCGCAGCGCCTTCTGCGAGCCGCGCCACATGGGGCGGCGGATCGGGGGCAAGCGGCGGCCGCCCACACTCGAGGACCTGCGCGAGCGCGCGCGCCAGATCGCCACCGCCCTGCGCTGGCCGCCCGAGCGCGAGCATGCGCTGTTCGAGCGGCTGCGCAATCCGGCGCGCGCGGCGTTCTGCTGGATCGCGCGACGGCTCGACGAGCGGGCGGCGCTGCGGCTCGAGCGGGCGCGGATCCCGGGCGTCGGCTTCAAGAACGAGTACCGCCGCGAGTACCCCTCGGGGCGGCTGGCCGCGCAGCTGATCGGCTTCACCCGACTCGACGCGCACGGCGAGATCCACGGCGCCACCGGCGTGGAGCGCGCCTACGACCGGCTGCTCGCCGGTGTGGCGGGGCTGCGCGAGACGGTGCGCGACGGGCGCGGGGACGCGCTGCTGCACGAGGGGCACCTGATCTCGCCGCCGGAGGACGGCGCCACGGTGGTGCTGACGATCGACAGCTACATCCAGGGGGTGACCGAGGAGGCGATCGCGCGCTGCGCCGAGCGCTGGGAGCCCGAGGGGATCGCGGCGCTGGTGCTGCGGCCGGCCGACGGGCGGGTGCTCGCCATGGCGTCCTGGCCGGGCTTCGACCCCGCGGACCTGCGGGGACTCACCCCCGAGCAGAGCCGCAACCGCACGATCATGGACACCTTCGAGCCCGGATCGATCATGAAGCCGCTCGTGGCCGCCGCCGCCCTCGAGGCGGGCGCGGTGCACCGCCACCAGATGTTCTCCTGCCCGAGTCCGTGGCGCTACCGCGGGCGCACGATCCGGGACGTGCACGCGCTCGGACGACTCGATCTGGCGGGCGTGCTCGTGCACTCGTCCAACGTCGGCATGGCGCAGGTGGGCCTCGCGCTCGGCCCCGCGGGCATGATCGATCTGCTGCGGCGCGCGGGCTTCGGGCGCCGCACCGGCGTGGGCCTTCCGCTCGAGGAGCCCGGTCGGATCACTCCGCCCGAACGCTGGAGCTACTACTCGACGACGTCGGTCGCGATGGGCTACGAGCTCGCGGTGACGCCGCTGCAGATCGCGAGCGCGTTCGCCGCGCTCGCCGCCGACGGGGTGCGCTACCGGCCGCAGATCGTCGAGCGGGTGACCGACGCCGACGGGCGGACGGTGCAGCGCTTCGAG
>RFJN01000469.1 GCA_003694875.1 Planctomycetota bacterium
GCGCGTTCTGTGCTCATGAGCAGCACGCACGAGGCGCCGTCGGTCAGCGGGCTCGAGCTCGCCGCGGTGATCGTGCCCCCCTCGCGGAATACCGGCCGCAAGCGCGCCACCTTCTCGGGATCGATCTTCGCGCGCACGATCGTGTCGCGCTCCAGACGCCGGCCGCCCGGCAGCTCGACCGGCACCACCTCCTCGTCGAACCGGCCGCTCACGATCGCGGCGTGCGCGCGCTCGTGCGAGCGCATGGCGAAGCGGTCCTGCGCCTCGCGCGAGATCGCGTTCGCACGCGCCATGTCGTCGGCGTGCTGGCCCATGGTGAGACCGGTGAAGCGCTCGGCGATCCGCGGCATGCGCGGCAGCAGGTCGCCCACCGATTCGAGCCGCCCGAGCGCGCGGCGGATCTTGCGCCAGCTCAGACCGCCGCCGGTCATGAACAGCTCGGCGAGCGCGCGTGTGAGCCGCCGCGGCAACGGCGCCTCCGCGTTCGATGTCGAGTCCGAGCCGCCCGCGATCGCCACCTCGTACTGCCCGCGCTCGATCGCACACGCCGCGTACGTGATCGCATTCAGCCCCGAGAGGCAGGCCCGGGTGAGCGTCACGCCCGGGATCGAACGCGGCAGGTTGGCGTCGAACACGATCTCGCGCGCGGTGTTGGGCGCGTCGGAGCGAAACAGCACCGAGCCCCAGACCACCTCGCCCACCAGCGCGGGATCGATGCCGGTGCGCTCGAGCAGCCCGCGCACCGCCGCCACCCCGAGTGCGATCGTGTCGAGATCGGCCAGCTCCCCGAACGCGCGGGCGAACGGGGTGCGCACGCCCGTGACCAGCACCGTCTCGTGCTCGTGGTGTCGCTTCGTGCCGCTCATGCCGGACTCTCCTGCCTGTCGTGGTTCGTTGGGGAGGCGGGCGTCAGCGCCGCGACGATGCGCTCCGGATCGAGCTCGGTGCTCGTCACGTGGCCGAGCTCGGCGCGCATGCGCGGCAGCGCGCGGCGCAGGAAGCGCTCGGCGAGCTCCTCGCGCTCCGGCGCACGGCGCGCCTGGCGCACCAGCACCCGCGCGGTCTCGAGGTCGGCCAGGATCCGGGTCAGGCGCTCGGCGTGCAAGAGCCCGAACGCGAAGTCGCGCCGCGCGTCCCAGTCGCTCCACAGCCGCCGGAACCGCGCCTCGAACCGCTCGAGCAGCCCCTTCGCGTCGAGCCGCCCCGACCAGCTGCGCCGCAGCTTCGCCCCGAGGATGCGCCACAGCACGTGCTCGATCGCCGCGGCGGCGATCCGCTCCGCCTCCCACAGCGACGCCTCGAGCCCGCCGCGGGTGCGTGCGCGCAGCCGCGCCTGCACGCCCGCGCGCACGAAGCCGAGCGGGTCGCGCAGCACCCCGCCGAGCCGATCCTTGAGCGCCATGAGCGCCTGGATCTGGCTCGTGCCCTCGTAGATCGGCAGCACGAGCGCGTCGCGCAGGAGCTTGTCCGCCCCCGTCTCGGTCATGTAGCCCATGCCGCCGTGGATCTGCATGTTCAGGCGGCTGTAGTGCACCGCGCGCTCGCTCGCGACGTACTTGAGCAGCGGGGTGAGATCGCGTCCGCGGCGCGCATGGTGCGCGAGCTGCGCCTCGAGCGCGGCCCGCTCGGCGGGCTGCGACGGCGGCTCGAGACGCAGCCGCAGGGTGAGCCGCTGCTCGAGCTCGACGTGGGTGGCGGCCTCGAACGCGAGCGCGCGCATGGCGCGGATGCCGGTGTCCATCGACTCGAGCATGTCGGCGATCAGCTCGTGCTCGCGCAGCAGCCGCCCCATGCTGCGCCGCTCGCTCGCGTACCGCAGCGCCTGCCGGTAGGCGGCCTCGCACAGCCCGATCCCCTCGAAGCCCACCGCGATGCGCGCCCCGTTCATGAGCCGCAGCATGAGCCGGAAGCCCTCGCCGCGCGCTCCGATCAGCTCGGCGTGCGCGTCGTCGTACAACAGGCTCACGGTGGGTGAGCTGTGGTGGCCGAGCTTGTGCTCGAGCTTGGTGATCTCGACGTTGCGCACCCGCGCGCCGTCCTCGGTGCGGTGCCGCGGCACGTAGAACAGCGACAGGCCGTCGAGCCCCGGCCGGTCGGGCTCCGAGCGCGCGAGCACGAGGTGGTGCTCGCCGTCGCCGCACGTGATGAAGATCTTCTCCCCGCGCAGCCGCCACCGACCGTGCTCGTCGCAGCGCGCCTCGGTGCGGATCGCGGCGAGATCGGAGCCCGCGTCCGGCTCGGTCAGCACCATGGCGCCCCAGGCGTCGCCGCGCGCGCACGCCTCGATCGCCTCGCGGAACCGCGTGTCGACGATCCGCCCCTCGCGCACCGTCGCGCTGCCCTCGAGCGCGGCGTACAACAGCAGCGCGATCGCGATCCCGCCGTGGAAGCCGTAGCGCGTCATGAGCCCCACGTCCGCGCGCGCGAGCAACTCCGCCACCGCGAAGTTCACCACGAGCGGAAGCCCCATGCCGCCGAGCTCGCGCGGCACCGGCAGCCCGAGGAGATCCGCCCCGGCGAGCTGGGCGAGGATCCGCTCGTAGCGCGGCGGGTAGCGCACCTCGCCGTCCTCGAGCCGCGGCGTGTCGGTGTCGAGCTCGTGGGCGTACGGCAGGATCTCGCGCGCCACGATCCGCCCCGCCTCCTCGAGCACCGCGGCGTACAGCTCGCGCGCCTCCTCGACCGAGGCCGGTGCGTCGGGAGCGCGGAAGTCGTTCTCGACCACCGGCACGAGACGCTCCCAGTCGGTGCCGTGCTCGATCTGCCAGCGCAGGTCGGGGTTGTCGAGGTAGACGTTGCGGCTCGGATCGGTCACGTGCGCTCGCCCCCCTCGTTCAGGCGCCGATCGCCATGGCGCCGTCGACGCGCAGCACCGCGCCGCGCACCGCCGCGCCGTCCGGACCTGCGAGGAACCGCACCACGTCGGCGATGTCCTGCGGTTCGCCGGGCTGCGCAAGGGCCGTCATCTGCTTGGCCATCTCGCGGTGGATCCACGGCATGCGCGCGGTCAGCACCGTCCGGATGAAGCCCGGCGCGATCGCGCTCACCGCGATCCCCTTCGGTCCGAGCCGGCGCGCGAGGTGGCGCGTCCAGCCGACCACGCCAGCCTTCGCCGCTGCGTAGTTGGTCTGGCCGAAGTTGCCCGCGATCCCCGAGACCGAGCTGAGCCCGATCACGCGAGCCCCCGATCGCAGCTGCGGCTCGAGCGCCTCGGTCACATACAGCTGGCTCAGCAGGTTGACCCGCACCGCTTCGCGCCAGCGCTCGGGCGTCATCTTGCGGATCGTGCGGTCGCGCGTGATGCCGGCGTTGTTGACGATCACATCGAGGTGGCCGAACTCGCGCTCGATCGCGGCGGCGAGCTCGGCCGCCCCCTCGCGGCTCGCGACGTCGGCGGGACAGAAGATCGCGCGCCCGCCCGCTGCGCGGATCCGGCGCAGCACCTCCGCGGCGCCGGGCTCGGAGCGCGGCAGGTCGTTGAGCGCCACCGCCGCCCCCTCGAGCGCGAGGGTGTGCGCGATCGCGGCCCCGATCCCGCGCGCGCCTCCGGTCACGAGCGCCACCTTGCCCTCGAGCAGCCGGCGTGGCTGGCCGCGGCCGGGCTGCGCGGGCTCCTTCGGCTCGTCGTCGGGCGATAGCGGCCAGCGCGAGGCACTCACGAACGCCGAGCGCGCGCTCGCGAGGTAGGCCACGGTGGCGCCCACCCGCTCGGGCGCCGCCCCGGCGCTCTCCACGATGTTGACCGTGGTGCCCTTGCGGCCGAGCTCCTTGGCGAGCGAGCGCACGTACGCTCCGAGCGCCTCGCCCGCGGTCTCGGCCACCGCGTCCTCGGGCAGCTCGTGCGGTTCGGTCACGAAGAGCACCCGGCTCGAGGGCGGCAGCGCGCGCGCGGCCGCATGTCCCACCGCGTACAGCTCGTCGAGCGCGGCCTCGATCGCCGCCGCGTCCTCGAGCGTCTCGTGCCGCCGCGGCCGGTAGCGGTGCACGAGCACGAGCGGGTGGCTGCCGCCCGCGGCGTGCTCGGCGATCGCGGTGGCGAGCGCGTCGGCGTCGTCGAGGCCCACCGGCGCGTGCCGCACCGTCGCGCCCGGTACCCCCGGCCGCTCGAGCGGGGCGAGCCGCTCGCGGTCCGCGATCGGATCGAGCACGAACAGGCTCGCCCCCTCGGCCCACAGCCGCGCCGCCACCGCGGCGTCGACGTCGTCGCGCAGCCGCGTCACGAACGCGGTGCGCCCGCGCAGCTCGGTGTCGGTCACCGGCCCCTCGGCGCGCACGAGCGGCTCGGGCACCGTGATCGGCAGCGGCACCGTCTTGAGAAGCTGCTTGAGCCCCGCTTCGGCGAGTTCCTGCAGGATCGGGTGCATGGGAGTCCTCCGTTGCGTTGTGCGGCGGCCGGACCGGCCGCGCTCAGGCGCTCCAGTGCGCCTCGCCGCTGACCTGCGCGCTCTCGCCCGGCCCGGGCCCGACGTACAGCTCGGCACGGCGCCCGCCGGCCGGATCGTCGCGCTCCTCGGCGAGATAGATCCCGGTCTCGGTCTCGAGATAGACCGGCCGCCGGAAGCGCACCGCGAGCCGCTCGAGACGCGTGGGCTCGCCACCGAGTGCGGTGTGGATCAGCCGGTGCGCGATCCGCGCCTTGATCGCGTAACCGTGCGCGAACGCGCCGCGGAAACCGGACAGGCGCGCGGCGAGGTGCGAGATGTGGACCGGGTTGAAGTCGCCCGAGACCGCCGCGTACGCGCGCGAGTCGGCGAGACGCACGCGGAAGCGGTGGATCTCGCGCGCTCCGAACGGCACGCGCACGGTGTCCTTCTTCTCCGTCTTCTTCTGCTTGCTGCCCGCCTCGCGCGGCGCGGCGCCCGGGAAGAACAGCGTCGTGTCCACGGTGAACAGCTGCGAGCCGCTCTCGTCGCGGTGCACGGTGCGCACGAGCACGATCGTGCGTCGCTCGTTGGCGTCGACCGACGCGACCCGCGCCTCGAGCGTGAGCGGCTCCGCGGTGCTCGGCACCCGGTCGAAGCGCACCTCGTTGCCGGCGTGCAGCATGCGCGCCACGGGAAGCTTGAGCCGGGCGCGCCGGAGCGCGCGACCGATCACCGGTGTCAGCCACAGCACCGACGCGGTGGGCGGCAGCCACAGCGCGCCGCTGCCGGTCTCGAACTCGCCCACCACACCGTCGGTGATCTCGATCAGCCGGCGGACCTCGGCGGGATCGGGCCGGAACGGACCGAGCCGCACCGGTTCGATCGTCTCGAGCCCGAGCACGCCGGCCGGTTCCCGCCCGAAGCGACTCGCGATCAGCATGCGGGCGATCTCGACGAGGCTCTCGCGGTGCCGCAGCGCACCGGTCAACAGCGGTGGCGGTGCAACCATGCTCAGCCCTCCCGGCAGCCTGCCCCTCGGCTCCATGGAAGGGGAAATGACGCGTTGTGTCAAGGTGGTCGCGCGTTGTTGCGGCGTGCGGTTTCGTTCTTGCGCGCGCAGCGATCTCCGGGTGCAATGGAGGTGTGTGTCCCGATACGGCGGCGGCCGGGCGGTGCGGGACGCGCGGAACCCGGCTCCGGTGCGTCGCCGTGGCGGACCGCGGGCGTGGCCAACCGGAAGAGGAGGCGAGAGGCGCATGTTGCGAACCATGGGACGGGCTGCGGGCGTTCTGGCGGTCGCCGGCGTGTTGACGGTGCTGACCGCGGGACAGCGCGCTCCGGCGGGCGAGGCGTGCTGCGGCGAGGCGGCGGGCGCCGCGAAGGCGAAGCCGGCGGGCGTGGCGGTGTGCGAGGACGACAGCGACTGCGCCGGCGGGCCGGCGCGCTGCAGCGGTTCGTGCGAGGTGACGAAGTTCCTGCGCCCCTACTTCACGATCCGCGCGGCGCTCGCCAACGATTCGCTCGACGGGGTGGCGCGTGCGGCGGGCAAGCTCGCGAAGTGCTCCGGCTGCCGGCTCGGCAAGCAGGCCGATGGACCGCTCGCGGGTGCGCTCGGCAAGCTCTCGGAGGCGGCGACGCCGCTGTTCCAGGCCGCGAGCAAGGGGGATCTCGCCGCGGTACGCAAGGCGTTCCACAAGCTGTCCGAGGCGGCGATCGCGCTCGTGGAGGCGGCCGAGAAGAGCAAGCAGCCGGTCGGGGCGGTGACGATCTACGGCTGCGGCATGTCGAAGCCGTTCGGCAAGT
The DNA here is from genome assembly GCA_003694875.1 of Planctomycetota bacterium. Taxonomy (GTDB): domain Bacteria; phylum Planctomycetota; class J058; order J103; family J103; genus J103. The sequence goes on from RFJN01000469.1 coordinate 6,168, forward strand.
GGCTGCAGCGGGCCGGCACCGCGATGGGCAACCCCTACCAGGGCAAGAAGATGCTGACGTGTGGCAAGCCGGTGCGCACGATCGGTGCGAAGGCCGCGGCCGCGACGAAGCCGGCCACCGGTGGCAAGGACGACGCCTGCGAGGACGGCTGCTGCGGCGGCGCGCAGAACTAGGCTCTGTCTGGAAACGAGCCCGTCGCGAGAGATCCGGCTGGCGCCAACCGGCGAGGAGCGAGGTTCGAAGACGCCGGAGGCGTATGGAAGTACGTCGAGGACGGCCTTGGTTCTCGCGACGCCGCACGTTGGTGATCAGCCGGAGATCGCAGCAGGGGGCGTTTCTGAACAGAGCCGGGCGGCGCACCCGTGGCCGTTCGAGCGCAGGGCAACCACCGCGGCGGAGCGGCGCGTCGGGCGTCGCTCCGCCGTTTCGTCGGAGGAGGCGATCGGCGCATGGCGGGCGAGGCGGCGAACGGGGTGAGCGGCGGGGCGGCGGTGACGGCGTCGCCGGATCCCGAGCGCTGCGTGCTCGCGATCGAGGGCATGCACTGCGCCTCGTGCGTGGGGAAGGTGGAGCGCGCGCTGCGTGAGGTGCCGGGGGTGCAGAGCGCGAGCGTCAACCTCGTGACCGGCGAGGCGCGGCTCGCGATCGAGCCCGCGCGCTTCGATCCCGCCGCCGCCGAGCGCGCGGTGCGGGCGGCGGGCTTCGGGGCGCGCTGCACCGACCGAGTCGACGCCGGTGGCGAGAGACCGGAGAGCGAGGCGCACGAACGCACGCTCGCGGTGCGCCGGCGGCGGCTCGTGGTCGCGCTCGTGTTCGGTCTGCCGGTGTTCCTGCTCTCGCTGCCGCACATGGTGCCGGGGCTGCCGCAGCCGGCGCCCCCGCCCGTGCTCGGGCCGCTGTTGCTCGTGCTGTCGCTGCCGGTGCTCTTCTACAGCGGGATCGACTTCCTGCGCGCGATTCCGCGGGCGCTGCGGCCCGGTCGCGCCGACATGGACACGCTCGTCGGGCTCGGGATCGCGAGCGCGTTCGCCTACTCGGTGGCGCAGCTTCTCGGCGGCGGCGGGGGGCTGTACTTCGAGAGTGCGGTGCTGATCGTGCTGTTCGTGCTGCTCGGCCGCACGCTCGAGGCGGGGGCGCGACGCCGAGCCACCGCGGCGATCGAGGCGCTCGCCGCGCTGCAGCCGCCGGTCGCGCGGCGGATCGAGCCGGACGGCACCGAGCGCGAGGTGCCGGTCGACGCGCTGCGGGTGGGCGACCACGTGCGGCTGCGACCGGGCGACAAGGTGCCGGTCGACGGGGTGGTGCGCGAGGGGCGGCTGTGGTGCGACGAGTCGCTGCTCACCGGCGAGTCGGCGCCGCGGCGTCGCGAGGTGGGCGAGCCCGTGACGGGAGGGACGCTCGTGACCTCGGGCTCGGCGGTGCTCGAGGTCACACGCACCGGCGAGGACACGGTGCTCGCGCGCATGATCGAACTCGTGCGCGCCGCGCAGGCACGCAAGGCGCCGGTGGCGCGGCTCGCCGATCGGGTCGCGGCCGTGTTCGTCCCCGCGGTGCTCGGCGTGGCGCTGCTCACGCTCTTCGCGTGGTGGGTGCTGCCCGCCGAGCCGAGCTTCGCGCGCGCGCTCGAGGCGGCGGTCTCGGTGCTCGTGATCGCGTGCCCCTGTGCGCTCGGACTCGCCACCCCCACCGCGATCGTGGTCGGCACCGGCGTGGCCGCCTCGCGCGGGATCCTGATCAAGGGGGGCGAGGCGCTCGAGACCGCGGCGCACTGCCGGGTGGTGTGCCTCGACAAGACCGGCACGGTGACGGCGGGACGGCCCGAGGTCGTGGCGATCCGCACGCTCGAGCCCTTCGACGAGCCGCGGGTGCTCGCGCTCGCCGCCGCCGTGGAGCGCCGCAGCGAGCACCCGCTCGGGGCGGCGATCGTGGCAGCCGCCGAGGCGCGTGCCCTGGCGGTCCCGGAGGACGTCGACGACTTCGAGTCGCAGCCGGGGCTCGGGGTGGCGGCGCGGGTGGAGGGCGAGAAGGTGCTCGTGGGGAGTGTGGGGCTGCTGCGCGAGCACTTCGTGGACACCGCGGCGCTCGAGCCGCTGCTGCACGAACTCGCCGAACAGGGCCAGAGCCCGGTCGCGGTGGCGATCGGCGGCGAGCCCGCGGCGGCGATCGGGGTGGCCGACCCGGTGCGCCCGGACGCCGCGGCGGCGATTGCGAGGCTGCACGCGTTCGGGCTGCGGGTGGTGCTGCTCACCGGCGACCGCGAGGAGGTCGCGCGCCGGGTTGCGGCGCAGAGGGGGATCGACGAGGTCGCGGCGCAGCTTCTGCCCGAGGACAAGCTCGCGCGCATCCGGGCGCTGCGGGAGGCGGGCGCGCGCGTCGCCATGGTGGGCGACGGGATCAACGACGCGCCCGCGCTCGCGGCGGCCGATCTCGGGATCGCGGTGGCGAGCGGGACCGAGGTCGCCATGGAGGCCGGCGATGTGACGCTGTTGCGCGAGGGGCTCGCCGGCGTTCCGGAGACGCTCGCGATCGCGCGCGCGACGCTGCGCACGATCCGCGAGAACCTCGCGTTCGCCTTCGTGTTCAACGTGCTCGCGATCCCGATCGCCGCCGGTGCGCTCTACCCCTGGACCGGCTGGCTGCTGCGGCCCGAGATCGCGGCCGCCGCCATGGCGGGCTCGAGCGTGACGGTGGTGAGCAACAGCGTGCGGCTCGGTCGCAGGCTGCGCCGGCGGCTCGGAGCGCAGGCGCAGCCGGCGCGCTCCCGCCCGGCGCGTTTCTAGACAGAGCCTGGCGAGAGCGGCCTCGAAGGCGTTGTCGGAACGCCGCTCTCTCCCCTCGCCGACGCCTGCGACCCAGGGGGTTGCCGCGGGCGGTTTCCCACGTCATGCTCCGGGGGAGAGTCGTGTGTGTCGGGGCAGAGCACTTGGTTCGACGTGTCGAGGCGAGGTTCGGCAGCGCTGCGAGGACCGAGGCGGCGCTCGTGGCACGCGCCTGCGCGGGCGAACCGAGGGCGCTCGAACAGCTTCTCGCCCGCGAGCGTCCGGCCGCGCTGCGGATCGCGGGCTCGATCGTGCGCGACGCGCAGGAGGCCGAGGACGTCGTGCAGAGCGCGTGTCTGCGTGTGGCGCGTGCGCTGCGCGCCGGGCAGCGGCCGCGCGCCTTCGGCCCGTGGTTCCGCACGATCGTCACCCACCTCGCGCGCAACGCGGTGCGCGACCGGCTGCGCCGGGCCGATCACGAGGCGCGCTTCGGTGACCGCCGGGGCCGGCTCCGCAACCACTCCCCGCACGACTCGTTCGAGCGCACCGAGTGGCTCGAGCGACAGCTCGCGCGGTTGCCGGACGAGACGCGCGAGGCGATCGAGCTGCGGTATCTCGGCGGCCACAGCTATCGCGAGATCTCGGAGCGGCTGCGCTGGCCCGAGGGCACCGTGGTCTCGCGGATCCGGCGCGGATTGGAGCGGCTGCGCACGCAGCTCGCCGACGCCGGGCTGCCCGTCGCGCTTCCGGTGCTCGAGCGCTGGTTGCGGGAGCTCGGTGGCGCCGGTGCCGGCGCGCGGGGCGGGGCGGAAAGCACCTCGGGCGGCCGCGCCGTCGAGCTGCCGTCTGTGGCCGGCGCACCGTCGCGGCGCACGAGGGTGCGCC
>RFJN01000080.1 GCA_003694875.1 Planctomycetota bacterium
CTGCACGCGGTGGGCACCGATCGGCTCGAGGTGCACTGGTCGCTCGAGGACGAGCAGCGCCCGGACTTCGTGCCGGCGCGACGCGTCCCCCTGCCGTGGGACGCCAACGCGCTCGCGCGCAGCGATCTCGAGGCGTTGCGTCGCTGGCGTCTCGAGCTGCGCTCGCACCTCGAGCGCGCGCTGCGCGACGGGCTGCGGGTGGTGGGGCTCGAGCGGGATCCGCACCGGCGCGAGGCGGTCTACGTACTCGCACAGTCAGGAGCGACACCATGAGGCCGCCCGGGGCCCGGGGTCGGCTCGTCGCGCTGCGCAGCAAGCTGACGAGCTTCGCGAGCGGCGAGCTGCCCCACCGCTTCACCGACGTGCTGGTCATCGGCTCGGGGATCGCGGGGCTGAGTGCGGCGCTCGCGGCGGCCGAGGCGGGCGCCCGCGTGCTCGTGTGCGCCAAGGCGCAACTCTCGCTCGGCTCCACGGCGTGGGCGCAGGGCGGGATCGCGGCCGCGATCGGCCCCGACGACCGGCCGGCGCTGCACGCCCGCGACACGATCGAGGCGGGCGCGGGGCTGTGCGAAGCCGAGGTGGTAGAGGACATCATCGGCGCCGCCCCCGAGGCGATCGAGCACCTCGTGACCGCCGGGGTGCGTTTCGATCGCACACCGGGCGGGCGCTTCGCGCTGACGCGCGAGGGTGGCCACAGCCGGGCGCGCATCCTGCACGCCGACGGCGACCAGACCGGACGCGAGATCGAGCGCGCGCTGCTCGAGCGGATCACCGACTTCGAGCGCATCCGGACGCTCGAGCACACCTTCGCCATCGACCTGCTGCCGGTGGACGGAAGCTGTCGCGGGGCGCTGGTGTGGCGAGAGGGCAGCGGCTGCGAGATCGTGTGGGCGCACGCCACCGTACTCGCGACCGGCGGGGCGGGACAGCTCTTTCGCGAGACGACCAACCCATCGACGGCCACCGGCGATGGCCTCGCCATGGCGCTGCGCGCCGGGCTGCCGCTGCGGGACATGGAGTTCTATCAGTTTCACCCCACCACGCTCTATGTGGCGGGAGCGGGCCGCGCGCTGATCACCGAGGCGGTGCGCGGCGAGGGGGCGATCCTGGTGGATCGAAGCGGCCGCCGCTTCCTCGAGGGGGTGCACCCGTTGCGCGAACTGGCGCCGCGGGATGTGGTGGCGCGCGCGATCGTGCGCACCATGCGGGAGACCGACGACACGCAGGTCTATCTCGACGCGACCCACCTCGATCCGATCTTCTTCCGGCGCCGCTTCCCCCACATCTCGGCGCTGTGCGACGCGTTCGACATCGACTTCGCACACGAGCCGATCCCGGTGCGGCCGACCGCGCACTACATGATCGGCGGCGTGGTGACCGATCCCAACGGCGCCACCGCCCTCGCGGGCCTGTGGGCGTGCGGGGAATGCGCCTCGACGGGGCTGCACGGAGCGAACCGGCTCGGCTCGAACTCGCTGCTCGAGGGAGCGGTGGTGGGACGGCGGGCGGGCCAGGCGGCGGCGGTCCGCGCCCGTTCCCTGCGCGAGCGCGGCGACACGCGGCCGATCGAGATCGAGCACGAGGTGGTCTCGCACCATCGGCTTCCGCAACTCGACCGCACCGACCTGCAGCGCTCGCTGCAGGCGACGCTGTGGTACGACGTGGGGGTGGAGCGGCACGCCACGGGGCTGCGCCAGGCGCTCGAGCGGATCGAGCGCTGGATCGGCTACGCCCTCGACCGCGAGGAGCGCGATCCGGCGGGCTGGGCACTGCAGAACCAGCTCACCGTGGCGCTCGTGATGGCGCGCGCGGCGTGGGAACGCACCGAGTCGCGGGGTGCCCACTTCCGTCTCGATTTTCCGCAGCGCGACGACGAGCGCTGGCGGCTGCACCGCGCGTTCGACCTCGAGGCGCTGCGCGACGGCGCGCCGCCGCGGGAGGTGTCGGTGCAGGGTCGCGACGAGGGCGGGGCGAGCTGACGCCGGCGACGTTCAGGCCGCGGGCGGCGCCGCCTGCCGGCGGCCGCCTCGAACCACGAGCAGCCCGAAGACCGCGAGGAGCCACGGGAGCACCGAGCCGGCGTCCGGAGCGCGCCGATCGCCGACGAAGCGGCAGCCCGATGCGCCTCCCTGGAGCCGCGGCGCCCCTTCGGGGAGCACCTCGACGCGCGCCTCGGCGCGGGTCTGCACGACGCTGCCGAGCGCGGTGCGCCCCTCGAGCCGCGCGGTGACGACGCGATCTCCCGCCTCGGTGAACCGCACCCACACGCTGCCGGTGGCGATCGCACCGCTCGGCAGGTCGTCGGCGCTGCCGTCACCGTCGACGTCGGTCAGGCCGGAGAGTGACACCGGGGCGTCGTCGCTCGGATCCGCGGGACTCGCCCCGTCGTGCACGAGCACCACGTCGAGCAGGTCGGTGCCGGGATTGCTGAGCGAGAAGCAGACCACAGCGGGCTCGTCGCGGTGGACCGACACGCTTGGGCCCGCACAGCGCTCGATGCGCAGACCGGCACCCGCCTGCAGCTCGATCAGTTCCGAGACGATCACGAATCCGCCCTCGAAATCGATCGTGCGCGACTGTCCGAGCGCGGCGTTGACCTCGGCGCCGGTCACGAACGTGCCCGCGGCGCCGGTCTGCACCGTGCCGGCGATCGGATCATCGGCGGGCCAGCGCAGCACCGACGAGCCGCCGGCGTCCTGGGCGAGCAGGAGATTGCCCCGGCTGTCGAAGTCGATGCCCCCGTCGGGATCGGCCTGCACGCCGGTCGCGGGATCGGGAAAGTCCGAGGGGCCGAGCAGGATCGAGACGTCGCCCGTGGGGGTGACGCGGAAGACGTAGGGTCCACCGTCGTCGACGAGCAGGACGTCGCCGTTGCGTGTGGCGGTCATGAAGTTGTCGAGTTCGTTGATCGAGACGCCAAGGGCGGCCTCGATCTCGGGTTCGGTGATCAGTACCCGCACCGCGGCTGTCTCGCGGTCCACCGCGAACACGGCACTCTGTCCGACACCCGAACGGTGGCGATCGAAATCGTC
>RFJN01000470.1 GCA_003694875.1 Planctomycetota bacterium
CCCTCGAGCGAGCCCGGGTCGATGATCTCGGTCAGCGCACGCCACAGGATGTCGCGCCAGGAGTGGGCGGTGGGATCGGGCTCGAGCCGGTGCAGCGCCGCGCGCAGCCCCGCGAGCGCGAGCACCGAGAGCGTGGTGAGTACCCCGAGCGCGAGCAGGATCGAGCCGCTTCCGCCCGACATCAGGTTGTCGAAGCGATAGCGCAGCCGTGCGCGCCAGCTCGCCTTCTCGACGAGGTCCTCGGCGCCCCGATCGTCGACGTGTGGCTTCCGCCGCTGCATGGCTCCGCTCCGTCACGCTCCCCCCGAGGGTAGCGCACCGACCGCTCCCTTTTCCACGCACCCCCCGAGGCCGCATGCCCCTTGTCGCAACCTCCGGCGCCGTGGTAGACATGGTGCCCCGGACGCGAGCGGGACAGGAGGTCGAGTCGACGGTGGGCTGCAGGCTGCGGTGCGACGGTGCCGGGGGGCTCGATCTCGATCTTCCCGGGGGGATCACCCTGCGCTCGATCGCTCCGGCGGTCCGGGCGTGTGGCCGCTGGCGCGCGCTGCGCGCGGCGAGCGAGCCCGCGGGGCGGGAACTCACGGGCGAGGCGGGAGAGCTCGGCGGACCCCGGCTCGGCCGGCTGCACTGGCGGCGCGTGGCAGACGGGCTCGTGCTCGCCTGGCAGCCTGTGCGTGCGCTGCGGGAGGCGGGCGGCTTCACCGTCGCGTCGGTGCGGGGGCTGCGCCCGCGGCGGGTCTACGCCGAGCCCGCCCACACCGCGCTCGTGCCGCACTGGGGGGCGGTGTGCGGGCGTGCGTCGGCGCCCGATCCCTTCGATCGGCGTCGCCGCCGTCCCGGACGCGCGAGCGCGTACGGTCCGCTCGTGCTGGCGGGGGAGGACGGTCGCTGCGTGCTGTTCGGGCCGGTGACCGCGCGCGTGCACCCGGCGTACGTGCACCTCGAGCGGTTCGGGCGGCCACCGATCGTGCTCGGCTGCGGCGACGGCACCGCCGGGGTGCACCGCACCGAACGCTTTTGCGTTCTCGGGGGCCGCGATCCGTGGACGCTGCTCGGCCGCTGGGCGCAGCTCGTGGCGGCGTGCGCGGGGGGCCCGCCACCGCTGCCGTCGCCTGCGCCCGAGGGCTGGGACGGGGTGGCGGCCTGCCGGGGTGGGTGCGATGACGCGGTTGCGCTGTGGAACCTGCCGCGGATCGAGAAGCTCAACTGGGGGGCGGCGTGGCGGCAGGGCGGGCCGCTTGTGGTGCTCGAGCGCGAGCGCGACGCGCTGCTCTCGCCCTCGGCGCACGAGACATTCGCCGATCGTGCGCGCCGGATCCGCGAACACCACGGCCGCGCCGCGCTGCGGTTCGCGCCGCTGCTCACCCGCGATCGCCGCCATCGGGCGCTGCTGCGCGACGAACGCGGGCGGCCGGTCACGATCTGGCGGGGCCCGGTGCGCCACGCGGTGCTCGATCCGGCCGCGCCGGAGTGCGTCGAGCCGCTCGTGGACGCGATCGCGCGGCTGCGCGAGCGCGGCTGCGAGGCGTTCGTGCTCTCGTGGCTCTTCGTCGCGTTGCTGCGCGGTCGTCGCCACGGGGGGTGTCCCGGCGCGCAAGCCTACCGCGCGCTGTGTGCGCGGCTGCGGGAGGCCGCGGGTGGGGCGCTGCTGATCGGAGAGCACGCGCCGCTGCTTGCGAGTGCGGGGCGGTTCGATCTGCTGCGCGTCGGACCCGAGCCGGCGCCGATCTGGCGCGCGCGGCTCCGGCGGTGGCTCGGCTGGCCGTGGGTGCGCGAGGCGCGTGCGAGCCTCGAGGCGGCCGCCCTGCGCAGCTGGGGGCAGCGCCGCGGCTGGGTTGCCGACCCGGGGCCGGTGCTGCTGCGCAGCCGCGCGAGCCGACTCACCGCCACGCAGGTGCGCACGCTCGGCAGCTTCGCCTCGGTGCACGCCGGGGCGTTCTGGCTCTCGGACCGTGCGGAGCACCTGCCGCCCGAACGCGAGAAGTGGATGCGCGAATGGCTTCCGGTCGCGCCCGAGCCCATGCGGCTGGCCGAGGCGCACGCGCGTCGGCTCGTGCTCGAGCGCACCGTGCGCAACGACGCGGTGTGTGCGCGGTTGCGCTGGCTGTACAACCGCGGCGACCGCCCGCTGCGGCTGCGGCTGCCTGCGGTGCCGGACGGCTGGCTGCGCGTGCGGCGTTCGGCGTGGCCGTTTCAGGACGAGCGGCCGGGCGGGCTGCGCACGATCGAGCTGCCGCCAGGCGGCCACGACGTGATCGCGGACGTCGAGCTGCGCGACGATCTCACCTTCTGCGGCGACTGGGGGCGGGCCGATCTTGGCTTCGACCAGCTGCGGGAGATCCGCTGGGACGAGGCGGCGGGGATCGCGGTGGTGCGGCTCGCGCTCTCGCGCGTCGCCGTGCACCGCTTCTATCTCCGCAAGCCCGAGGGCACCGCGCTCGTGGGAGGCCGGGTGAGCGGCGGCGTGCCGCCGGTGTCGCGAGAACGGTTTGTCGGGGTGGTGATCACCGGCGGCGGCGAGGCGCGGATCGAGCTGCGGTTCGCGCCCGCCTCGGAGGCCGCGCCCGAGCCCCCGATCCCCGCGGACGTGCTCGCCTCGCAGCCGGCCTGAGCGGGGGACGGGGCGCGGCGGACACGCGCCGGCCGCGTGCGAGTCGTCTTGCAACTTGTGCTCCCGCCGCGAGTTGCGAGATCTGTGAAGGACCTGTTCGTTGGCGACGTCTGCCCGGCGGGCTATGGTCGGTGTGTCGGACGGGGGCGGAACCGTGGCGCCGCGTCCGTCCGGAGGATCGCGCTGACGCGGCGCGACGGTGGCAAGGCCCGACCGAAAACCCGCCGGACGGGGAAGAGTAGGTCGGGAGAGCCCGCGGCTCGCCGCGGCGCCCGGGGCCACGGAGACCGGGACGGTCCGGCGACGCCGGCGACGAAAGGAGGTGATCCCTTGGATTGTAGTCCCAGACGCCGGAGGTGGCCGAGCTCCTGACCGTCGGCGGACCGTCGGGAGATTCTGCCGGGTGCGGCGGCGTGGACCGGGCTGCGTGAGGCGTGCGTAGCCGAGTGGCGCCGGCCCCCGCGTCGACCGAGAGCAGAGACCGCCGGCCTACACCCCGGGGCGTTCCGCGCATGTGCGGGACGCCCCGCTTTCTTGTGCGTTGTCGCTCCGCAGCGGGGTTGTTCGCGGGGCCGTGACGGACGTGAGGCGTCGAGGCGCGGCGGGCGAGCGCTGCCGCGGCGGGATCAGCGCAGCGCCTGCGCCCAGGAGAGCCCCGGCAGCGTGCCGGCGGCGTTGGCGGCCCGCAGCGCGTCCCAGTCGGTGAACGTGGGGACGCCGAGGCCCGGCTGCGCCCGCGGCCCGATCGCGAAGAACGGCAGCCCGATCGCCTGCGCGGCGTCGCGGTCGCCCGCGTCCTCGCCGAAGCCCGCGGCGATCGTGTGCTGCAGACCGATCGTGCGGTAGATCGCCGCCTTGTAGGCGCTGCGCGAGAACCAGAATAC
>RFJN01000471.1 GCA_003694875.1 Planctomycetota bacterium
GCTCCCGTCCTCGCCCTGCCACCGCTCCCACAGCCCCGCCATGCTGAGCGGCTCGTCGTTCGCCGCCGTGAAGTAGTACGGCTGCTTCGGGCCGCCGCCGGGAGGCCGACGCCATTCGTAGAAGCCGCTCGCCGGCAGCACGCAGCGCCGGTAGCGGAAGGCGGCGCGAAAGGCCGGCTTGCTCGCCACCGTCTCGGCGCGCGCGTTGATCATGCGCCCGAGCCGCGGCTGCTTCGCCCAGAACGGGACGAGACCCCACAGCAGCTCGCGCCAGACCCGCCGCGCATCATGAGGTCCCCGCGGTCGCACCACGCCGACCGGGCTCGCGGGCGTGATGTTGTAGCGCGGTTGCACCCGGGGCGTCTCCACGAGCCCGTAGAAGCGCCGCAGCCGCTCCGGATCGAGCGCCATCGCGAACCGACCGCACATGCCTGTACCCTCCGCCTGCCCGCGGCCCAGCATACCGCAGCGCTCGCACACCCGGCGCCACCGCCGCACCGTCCTGCCGACGGGCGGCGCCGGGCCGGACGTGCTACCCTGTGGGCATGGAGCACGATCTGCTCGGAACGTTGCACACACGCGACTGGGCGCGCGTGGAGGCGGCGAGCCACGAGCGCTGGCTCGCGTACAAGCGCCGCTTCGGCCCCGCCGGTGGAATCCGCATGGCGGAGGCGCTGCGCCGGCACGTCGAGCGCCTGCGCCCCGACTGGCCCTCGCCCGCCTCCCGACGCGAGGACCTCGCCGCCCACCGCCGGCTCGCGGAGCTGTTTCGCCGTGTCGACGCCCTGCGCCGTCGTTGAACTGCTCGCGGATCTGCGTGCGGTGCTCGCGCGCCGGCGCCTGCGTTGGTTCGTCTTCGGTGCCCAGGCGGTCGTCGTGTGGGGGCGCCCACGACTCACCGAGGATGTCGACGTCACCGTGGAGCTCCGGTTTTCCGAGATCCCGGAACTCCTCGGCGACATGGGCGCGGCGGGTTTCGCCAGCCGCGTCGACGATCCGCAAGCCTTTGCCCGCGAGACGTTCGTGCTTCCCTTCGTGCACACCGCAACAGGCCTTGCGCTCGATTTCGTGATCGCCGGCAGCGGGCTGGAACGGCAGTTTCTCGAACGCGCCATTCCGATCGACTTCGGGGGCATCGAGGTTCCGGTCGTGCAACCCGAGGATCTGATCGTCGCCAAGCTCCTTGCCGGGCGGTCGCGTGATCTCGAGGACGTCGAGGGAATCCTGCGCGAACGGCAGGGCCATCTCGAACTCGACCGGATCCGCAGGCTGCTCGGAGAACTCGAGAGCGCCCTCGGAACGCTGGATCTTCTCGGTCCGTTCGAACGCATGCTGCGAACGATCGAGCGGGGGCGGACGGACTGACCGCTCGCCCCCCGACCGCCGCACACGTACAGTGGCTGGCGAATGCGACCGGGAGACGGGCGTCATGCGGCTTCTGCTGTTCGACATCGACGGGACACTGCTGCATTCCGGCGGCGCCGGACGCCGCGCGCTCGCCCGCGCGCTCGAGAGCGTGTTCGGCCCGACCGCGCTCGAGCGCTGGCCGCTCGCGGGCAAGACCGATCGGCAGATCTGCCGCGAGGTGTTGCGCGCGGCGGGCTGGGACGAGCAGGCGATCGAGCGCGGTCTGCCCGAGGCGCTCGCGCGCTATCCGGCGCTGCTCGAGGACGAGCTCGCCCGCGGCGAGCCGCACACGCTGCCCGGGGTGCCCGCGCTGCTCGCGCGCCTGCGCGCCGATTCACGCTACGCGCTCGGACTGCTCACCGGCAACGTGCGCGCCGGGGCGCAGCGCAAGCTCGCCGCGGTGGGCATCGCGGCCGACGCGTTCTGTGCCGGGGGTGCGTTCGGCTGCGACGCCGAGGACCGCAACGCGCTGCCCGCGATCGCGCTGCGGCGCGCCGAGAGAGCGGTCGGACGCCGGTTCGCCCCGCACGAGACGATCGTGATCGGCGACACGCCGCGCGACGTCGCGTGCGGCCGGCATGCCGGCACGCGCACGCTCGCGGTCGCCACGGGGCCGCACGACGCTGCAGCGCTCACGGCGGCGGGCGCCGACCGCGTGCTTCCCGATCTCGCCCGCACCGACGCGGTACTCGCGACGCTCGAGGCGCTCGCCGGTTGACCGCCGGTATCATGACGACCGGCTTCCGCGGAGGTCTCTGCATGCCCACGCCCCGACGCGCCCGCCTCACCCGGCTTTTCGTCGAGCTGCTCGTGCCCGCCTGGATCGCCACCGGCGCGATCCTCAAGCTCGTCGACGGCAGCCCGCGCACGCTGCCGCGCAGCGTGCTGCGGCTGGCCTCGGAGCTCGGGGTGCACGACCTGCACGCCTGGCTCGCGGTGCTGATCGGGATCGAACTCACGGTCGCGATCGTGGCCATGACGCTGCCGCGGATCGGCCGCTGGCTCGCCGCGGCGCTTCTCGTCGTCTTCATCGGTGTGCTCGCCACCGAACTCGCCCGCGGCGCAAGCCACTGCGGCTGTCTCGGCGCCTGGTCGCCGCCGCCGGTGGTCATGCTCGGGATCGACGCCACGCTGCTCGCGGCGCTGCTCGCGCTCGGAGCGCCGCCGGTGCGCTCGAGCCGGCGACGGGTGGCCGTCGCCACCGTGCTGTCGGCCGCCGCCTTCGGTCTCGCCTTCGGTCGGCTGCGTCCGCACGGCCCCGCGCTGCCGGGCCCTTCGCAGACCGCCGACAGCACACCGAACGATCCGGCGCGCCCCAGCTCGGTCTCGGTGACCACCACGCCGCACGCCCCCGCCATGCCGCGGACGTGGTTCGCCGGCGACGTGCAGCGCTGGGTGGGACGCCGCTGGCAGGAGATCGATCTGCTGCGGTGGCTGCCGGCGGTCGAGCCGCCAC
>RFJN01000081.1 GCA_003694875.1 Planctomycetota bacterium
CGCCGTGAAACCGCTAGGATGGGGGGCCCGCGCCCGCGACCGGCCGCGCGGCGAGTGGCGGCGAGGAGTCGGATGGCACGGGGCAGGAGACGACGAGAACGCCGCAACGTCCGGCGCGCGCAGCGCGAGCAGGCCGCCGAGCGCGAGGCGCTCGAGCGGCGCTGGTTCCGTCGGATCGAGCACGCGCCGGAGCGGGCGACGGAGGTGACCGCCGGCCGTGCCCGCACGCTGCCGCGCCACCGCTGGCTGCCCTACCGGCAGGGCTTCTCGCCGGCACTCGTCGCCCGCTTTCTCGAGGAGACCGCCGAGCGGCGGGATCCCGCGCGGCCGGTGCTCGACCCGTTCTCGGGCTCGGGCACGACGGTGATCGAGTGCGCGCGCCGCGGGGTGGCAGCGCTCGGTGTGGAACCGGTGGGCGGGCTGGTGGCGGCAACGGCGCTTGCGCTCTCCACCGAGCCGCCGCCCGCCCTGCCGGCGCTGCCCGACGACGCCGGGCCCGCACAGCTCGAACGCGTCCTGTCGCATCCGGCCCACCGGGGGTGTCTGTGGATCGCGCTCGCGCGCGGACGGCGGGGTGACGGCGGCCGCCGGCGTTCGGGCGGCTCGCTGCCCGAGCGGCTTGCGGCCACCCACGCCGCGGTGTGCGAGGACACCGCGCGCGATCCGGTCGCGGCCCGCGGGCTTGCGATCTGCGGCGACGCACGCGCGCTGCCGGTGCGTTCGGCTTCGGTGGGGGCGGTGCTCACCTCGCCGCCGTACGTGAGCCGCTTCGACTACGTCGCTGTGGCGGGGCCGCTCGCCCGCGCGCTCGGGCTCGGCCGCGGCCGCGCGCGCCGCCACCAACTTCCCGCCGCGCTGCGCCGGCGCGGAGGGCGACAGGCCGGCAGCGCGGGGGGCGAGGGCGGACTGCACCCGGCCGCGCGCGAATGCCACGCGCTGCTGCTCGCGCGGGAGCAGTACCGCGAGGCCCATGTCGTGGCACGCTACACGCGCGACATGGGACGCGCGATCGCGGAGCTCGCGCGGGTGTGTGTGCCGGGCGCGCCCGCCTGGATCGTGGTGGGCGGAGCGTTCGTGCGCGAGGTCTACTTTCCCGCCGACCTGATCCTCGCCGAACTCGCCGAGCGAGCAGGCTTCGAACTCGAACGGGTCGTGTGCGCCCGCCACCTCGCGCACAGCGCCGGCCGGCGTCTCGGCGGTCTCGAGCGGGTGCTGCCGCGCGAATCGATCCTGCAGATGCGGCGTGTGCGCTGATTCCGCACGTAACAAGCAACGGCCGCGCTAAACCACCGCGAGCCACCGCGTCTCGCCCCACGCCCACACGGTTCCCAACCGAGGAACCCGGCCCGTCGCGACAGCTCTGCGATCTCCGGCCACCGCATGGGTGGCGAGCCGACCCGCCGCAAAACCGGTCAGGAGCTGACGGCGAACCACGAACCGGCCAGCCCCGGCGGGGGACGCCGGTGCGACAGCGCGAGCTTCGCGGTACACCCGAGCGACGGCCGTGCGTCCAGAGACCGACGAGTTCGGTGATCGTTGTCGGCGGCGCAGGGGACGGATCGCGCGCCGGCAGGGGCAGCAGCATGCGCGGCCGGTCGGCTCACCGAGCCTCGGAGCGCGTCCTGCTCGCCGTGTCCGGACCCCGCGTCGCCGCCCTCTGCCGCCGGTAGCGCAGCACCGAGAGGGAGACGAGGCCCGCTGCAAGCAGCGCCCACGCGGGCGGCTCGGGGATCGCCGCGAGCTGATCGGGAGCCAGGGCCCGATCGTAGAGGCGAACGAAGTCGATATCGCCCTGAAAGGTAAACAGCGTTGATTTGGCGAAGCTTCCGATCCGGAACGGGCTGCCGTCGTAGGCGATCGAGACGGGCGCGGTCCGCGTCGCGAGGAGTTGGCCGTCTCTCCAGAGTCTGGCGGTCGAGGTGGACGCGTCCCAGCTTCCCACGAAGGTGTGCCAGGCGGTGTCCCAAAGCCAGCCCTGACCGGCGGCCAAAAAACCCGTGCTGCCACCGGAGCTGTAGCCGATCGCAAAGTAGATCCCCCTCGCCATGGAACCGGCGCCGGTGTAGAGACCGTAGGACGGCCCCAAGCCCCCGGGCTTGGCGGCGAGGTAGCTCGCCGAGCCGGGCTGATTCACCGGATCGTTCCAGCGTGCGCGTACCTCGAGGGTCACCGAGAGCGGCTCGAGCAAGGGGTCGAAGGGCACCTCGTCGTAGGTTCCGGCCTGGAAGTGCTGACCGGTGACGGAGCCGTCCGTGAACCATGTGGGATCGCTGCTGTCCACGGCCGGACTGCTCCCGAGCTGGGCATCGAGTCCGTGCCCCGAAGTGTCGGCGGCCGTCTGGCCGCTGCCCTCGTCGAGCAACCACTCCCCGACGAGCGGCACCGCGCGGGCGTGTGCACCCCAGGTCAGGAGCCCGAGCCCCATCAGACCCACCAGGATCTTCCTCATGTCCTCGCGCTCCTCCCGGGCTTGCCACCGCGCGCCCAACAGACGACGTCAAGGTCCTCAGACATGATACGAATTGCGGACAGGCGTGACACGGCCCGGCCCCGACCGGACTCCATAACGCACTTACCTGAAAAGAAATACTATCCGACGCGGTCGGGCCCGCCGCGGCCTCTCGGGTCCGCAAGCGGGCCCCGCGCCGGCCGTTGCGCCACCCGTCACGACGGCACACGACGGCGGCAGGACTCGCGTTGCCAGCCGCCGAAGGGGACAGGCCGCGTTCAGCGGCGGTGCGTCCCGAGCAGAACGCCGGAGACGGCGAGACCGAGGAGCGCGAGCGCTGCCGGGCGAGGCTCTGCCACGGTCAGGTGGGTGTGGACCGCGGCCGGATCGACCGTGCCGGCGCCGGGGGCGACGCGATCGAAGATCCCGAAGGTGAAACTCGAGAACGCACTGTCGATCTGCCGGATCCCCGGCGTTCCGTCCCCGTCGGGATCGGTCGCCTGCCACAGCGAGGGGTGCACGAGATACGAGACCGGATCCCACACGTTCACCACCGACATGCGGTTACCGTTCCACTGCATCTCGATCGTGCTGCCGAGCTGGTTCGGCCCGACGGTGAACTGCACGGGATTGCCCCACACGGTGGTGTAGGTGTACGTGCCGGGCCCGTAGAGAAGACCGTTCGAGAAGGTGGGCGCCACGCCCCACCAGCCGCTGGCGCTGTCGATCGACCAGGTCATGGTGGTCCGATCGATCGTGCCGTCGATCGTGATGTCGGTCACGACCACGCCGGATCCATCGAAGACCGTCATGTTGTCGGCGACGTAGGTGTAGGGAACCGTGTGCGCGCGGGCCGGAGCCGCCAACCCGAGCAGGAACGCGACCGTGGCCGCCAGCGCCGCGTGCACCGCGCTCCGTACCGTCCATGACCGCCGCGTGGAGATCCCGGTCCTCCAGCCCTCACCACGCACCGCAAGCACAGCCTGCGGCGCGTCACGCGGGCAAGGCTTGTCGCGCGAGCGCCGCGACTCGTGACCGGACGCGAGCCGGTCTTCACACGAACGGGTGCAGCACGCGGGCGAGAAACGCGCGCAGGCGCGGCTCGGGCGGGTCGTCGAAGAGTTCGGCGGGACGGCCCGCGCACACGATCCGCCCCTCGTCCATGAAGATCGCCCGGTCGGCGACCGCGCGGGCGAAGCCCATCTCGTGGGTCACCACGACCATCGTCATGCCGCCGGTGGCGAGATCGCGCATGACGTCGAGCACCTCGCCCACCATCTCGGGATCGAGCGCACTCGTGGGCTCGTCGAACAGCAGCACGCGCGGCCGCATGGCGAGTGCGCGCGCGATCGCCACCCGCTGCTTCTGGCCGCCGGAGAGCTGCGCGGGCCAGGCGTGCGCGCGGTCGGCAAGCCCCACGCGCTCGAGCAGCGCGAGCGCCTGCGCACGCGCCTCGGCGCGCGACAGGCCGCGGACCCGACGCGGGGCGAGCGCCACGTTGTCGATCACCCGCAGGTGGGGAAAGAGGTGAAACTGCTGAAAGACCATGCCGCACTCGGCGCGCAGCACCGGCGGCACCGCGCGCCCCGGCTCGAGCACGTGCCCGAGCACCTCGATCCGACCCGCCGACGCGCGCTCGAGGCCGTTGATCAGCCGGATCAGCGTCGACTTGCCGCTGCCCGAGGGTCCGATCACCACGAGCCGCTCGCCGAAGCGCAGCTCGAGATCGAGATCGCGCACCGCGACGACGTCGCCGAAGCGCCGCCACACCCCCTGCATGCGGACCGCCGTCTCGCCCCCGCGCGCGCTCATCGCCGCTGCTCCGCACCGCGTCGCTCGAGCCAGGCCGACAGCCGCGAGAGCGGGAAGGTGATCGCCAGATAGAGGGCGGCGAGCGGCAGGTAGGCCTCGAACACCTTGAGGCTGGATGCGGCGAACAGTTCCGCCACCTTGGTGAGTTCGGCGACCGCGATGATCGACAGCAGCGAGCTGTCCTTGACGAGCGAGACGAACTGCCCGGCAAGCGGCGGGATGACCCGACGCAGCGCCTGCGGCGCGATCACGAAGCGCAGCGTCTGCCAGCGGCTGAGCCCGAGCGCGAGCGCCGCCTCGCTCTGGCCGCGCTCGACGCTCTCGATCCCGGCGCGCAGGATCTCGGTCACGTAGGCGCCTGCGAACAGCCCGAGCGTCGCCATGCCCACGAGCGGCGGCCGGTCGATCCCGATCTGCGGCGCCACGCAGTAGTAGGCGATCAGCAGCTGCACGAGCAGCGGCGTGCCGCGCACGAGCTCGACGTACAACAGCCCCAGAAAGCGCAGCGGATCGAAGCGGCTGAGTCGCAGCAGACAGCCCCCGACCCCGAGCGTCAGCCCGACGAGCATGCTGCCGGCCGAGAGCCACAGCGTGGTCCACAGCCCGATCGCGAACCGCTCGCGGTAGCTCCACGCCCGCGCCCAGTCCCAGCGGTACTCCATGCGCGCGAGCGCAAGCGCGACGAGCGCCGCGAGCAGCCCGAGCAGCGCCGCGCGCACCGCGAGCCGCCGCGCCCGCACCGCCCACGGGATCCGGTCGCCTTCGAGTTCAACCACCGTCGCGCTTCCCGAGCTCGCCGAGGTGCTTTCTGCGCAGCGCCGCGAGCCGCCCGTCGGCCTCGAGACGCGCGAGGAACATGTCGACGTAGCGGGCGAGATCGACCTCGCCCTGGCGCATGCCGATCGCGTAGGGCTCGTAGGTGAAGGGGGTGAGGATCGCGCGCACGCGTCCGGCGTGCTCGCGTGCGTGCCGCATCACCGACACCTGGTCGTAGACGAACGCGTCCGCCTTGCCCTGCGCGACCTCGAGCGCGCACGCCGCCTCGTCCTTGAAGAAGCGCTTCCTGGCGCGCGGGAAGCGGCGCTCGGCGACGAGGTGGCCGGTGGTGCCGGTCTTGAGCGCGAGCGTGATCGCGGGATCGTCGAGATCGTCCGGCCCCTCGATGCGCGAGTCCTTGCGCACGAGCAGACACAGCCCCGTCTCGAAGTACGGGCGGCTGAAGGCGATCGTGCGCGCGCGCTCGAGCGTGGCGGTCATGCCGCTGATCACGAGATCCACCTTGCCGTCGAGAAGACTCGGGATCAGCCCCGCCCACTCGATGTCGCGGATCTCGAGCTCGACCCCGAGCGCGCGCGCGAGCTCGCGCGCGAGGTCGACGTCGAAGCCCACGGGGTTGCCGTGCCCGTCGTCGTACTCGAACGGCCAGAACTCGACCTCCATGCCGACGATGAGCTTCTTGCGCTCGATGATGCGGTTGAGCGTGCCGTTGCGCGCGATCGCGAAGGGCGTCGGGGCGGAGCCGCCGGTCGCGGCGCGGTCGCAGCCCGTCGCGAAGAGCGCGAGAAGCAGCCACGCCGCGGCGAGGCACCGCGCAACCGCCGGCTTGCGGATCCGGTCCTCCGCCGCGTTGCCCCCGTGCATGGCCGTTCCTCCCGCCCGTGATGCCGCGGCGCGATCTTGGCACAATGGCGCCGCCGTGACAACACGCCCGGCGCCGAACGGCGAGCGCTCGGTGCGCCGCGTCCGCCCTCGCGCCCGTTCCGGGAGATCGACCGTGCCCCCAGGCCCACCCGTCGCGCTGCCGCTGCGCTGCCCGCGCTGCGGGCGCACCCACCGCACACCCGCCTCCGAGGTCGGGGCGACGGCGTGTGCGGACTGCGGTTTCCTGCCGCCACGCACCGCCGGCGACGCACCGGTACTGCTGCCCGAACGCGACAGCGAGGCCTCGCCGTACTACCTCGACCCGGCCACGCGCGACGCCTACCTCGCGCTGCACTATCCCGACAGCGATCCGCTCGCGCCGCTTCTCGGCGAGCGCACCCCGCCGCTCGACGAACGCTACCCCTTTGCGGTGCGTTCGCTGTGGCGGGGTGAAGCGCCGGGCGTGGGGCTCGATGTGGGCTGCGCGTGCGGACGCAGCACGCTCGCACTCGCGGCCGACCTCGGCGCGGCGATCGGTATCGACCGCTCGCCGGTGCTCGTGGATGCGGGGCGTGCGGCGTGGCGCCGCGGCGAGGCGCACTACGAGGTCGTGCTCGAGGGCGAGATCACCGC
>RFJN01000472.1 GCA_003694875.1 Planctomycetota bacterium
GATCTCCTCGCCCGAGGGGGTGTCCGCCGGCTCGATCTCGAGTGCGAGCCGCCGGTCGACGAGCGGCACCGCGATCGCGGGCACACCGTGCACCACGGCGTGTTCGCCGAACAGGATCGCCTTGGCGCACGCCGAGCCGGTGCGCGTCCGCACGCGCCCCGCGCCGCTCACCCCCCCGCGCCTCGCGCGGCCGCCACCCGGTGGTGCAGCTTCATGTGTCCGCGCTGGATGCCCTCGGTCGCGAGGGCACGCAGCGCCGCGAGGTTCTGCGCGAGGCCGACCGCACAGGCGATCGCGGCGAGCTGCTGCGCGGAGCCGGCCCCCACGAGATCGAGACACGCGTCGACGACGGGGTGCACGCGCGCGCGGGCGCCCACCACCCCGAGCGCGAGCGGGATCTCGAGCTCGCCGCGCAGATCGCCCCGCTCGTCGGTCCACCAGCGGGCGAGCGCGGTGTAGCGGCCGTCGCGCGCGGCGTAGGCGTGCGCGCTCGCCTCGGCCGCCCGCCAGTCCTGGCCGAGCGCGATCAGGAACGCGTCGATCCCGTTCATGATGCCCTTGTTGTGGGTGGCCGCACGGTACGGATCGGCCACCGCGAAGTCGGAGGCGAGCGCTATGCCGTCGGTGGCCTCGGGACCGAGCACCGCGCGCGGCACGCGCCCGCTCGCCTTCGCGAGCCGCCGGTCGCACAGGTTGGTGAGGATCCGCATGCCGACCTTGCCGCCGGTCGCGTCGGCGACGATGGGTGCGATCGCCTCGCACATGGAGTTCACGACGTTCGCGCCCATGGCGTCGCGCACATCGACCTCGAGTTCGAACACCACGAGCCAGCCGTCGGGACGCGCGTCGAGGCTGCGGGCCGAGAAGCCGCGCGCGCCGCCGCCGGCCGCGCGCAGCCGGGTGTGGCGCGCGTTGGCGGTGTCGAGGATCTCGCTGCGGCGCTCGGCGAGGCGTGCAGCGGCGCGTTCGAAGCCGCGCACCCCCGAGAGCAGGATCTGGCCGACCATGATCGGCTCGGTCCAGCTGCACGCGATCCCGCCGCCCATGCCGAGCAGCTTCGCGCCGTGGCTCGCGGCGGCGACCACGCTCGGCTCCTCGATCGCCATGGGGATCGGCACCGCCCGGCCGTCGATCACGAAGTGCTGCGCGATCCCGAGCGGCAGCGGCATCACACCGACCACGTTCTCGATCATGTGGTCGGCGATCTCGAGCGGCAGCGGATCGGGGCGTCCGAACGCGGCGAGCTTGTCGGGGGCGAGGTTGGTGCGGTCTGCGAGTTCGGCGATCCGCTCCGGGATCGACAGCTCGTAGAAGCGCCGCCGCGAGGACGAGGACGCACGGGTCTGCGGCGCGGGCTCGACGCCGGTCCGGCTCTCGCTCATCGGTACGATCTCCCGGTCTCGGTGGTTGCGTCACCACGGTCCGCCACCGGCTCGAGCTCGAGCCGCCGCAGCGCGGCGAGATCGCGGCAGCCGGAGCAGAACATGGCGACGCGCAGCTGTTCGATCACGAGGGTGATCTCGTCGGCGAGCGCCGGTTCGGACTCGCTCGCCGCCTGCAGGAAGGGGCGTGCGATGCCGACGAGGTCGGCGCCGAGCGCGATCGCCTTGGCGGCCTCGATCCCGTTGCGGATCCCGCCCGAGGCGATCACGAGGCGATCGGGCAGCGCGGCGCGGCAGGCGAGCACGCTCTGCGCGGTGGGCACGCCCCAGCCCGAGAACGAGCGGCCGAGCCGTTCGAGCACGCTGTCGCCCGCGCGATAGGACTCGACACGCGCCCAGCTCGTCCCCCCCGTGCCGGCGGTGTCGAGCCCGGCGATCGCGGTCGAGGCGGCCCAGCGGGCGAGTCCGGCGCCGAGGCCGTTGCCCACCTCCTTGAGGATCACCGGCACCTCGAGCGCCTCGGCGAGGCGGGCGATCTTGTCGCGCAGCCCGCGGAAGTCGACATCGCCCTCGGGCTGCACCGCCTCCTGCAGCGGGTTGAGGTGCAGCACGAGCGCGTCCGCCTCGAGCAGTTCGACGAGTCGGCGGCAGTCGTCGAGCCCCACCCCGTAGTTGAGCTGCACGGCGCCGAGGTTGGCGAGCAGCGGCACGTCGGGACACAGCGGGCGCACGGCGAAGGTGTCGCGCAGGCTCGGATCGACGAGCAGCGCCCGGCCCGAGCCAAGCCCGAGGGCTATGCCGAAGCGCTGCGCGGCGCGGGCGAGCCGCTCGTTGATCCGGCGCGCGAGTTCGCTTCCGCCGGTCATGCACGAGATCAGCAGCGGTGCGGCGAGCGGGCGTCCGAACAGTTCGGTGCGCAGCTCGATCTCGCGCTTGTCGAGCTCGGGCAGCGCGTCGTGCGGCAGTCGCCAGCGCGCGAAGCCGGTGGTGACGTTCTCGGAGCGCACGTCCTCGTCGCGGCAGATGCGTATGTGGTCCGCCTTGCGGAAGCGGGTGATGAGCGCCTCGAGTTGCGTCTGCTGCGCGGGGCCGAGGTCGACGAGTTCGAGCAGCGCGCCGCGGCCGTGCGGCGCCGGGCCGCGGGTGCGGGCAGCGGCCTCGAGCCGCGCCTCGCCCGAGCGCAGCGTGACGAGGCCACCGGTGGCGTCGGGCAGCGCGGGCTCGGTCTCGACGACGAGCCAGGGCGGATCGATCGCGAGCGCACGCCCCTCGTAGACCGCACGCGGCGGCCCCTCGTGGACGAACTCGAAGGTGGGCGGCGGCTCGAGCTTGAGCAGCCGC
>RFJN01000082.1 GCA_003694875.1 Planctomycetota bacterium
CGTGAACACGTCGTCGTGCAGCTCGATCGCGCAAGCGTGTTCCTCCCGGCGGGATGCTGTGCTCGCCGCGTCGTGGAGCGCCCTGAGATCCCCGGAGTGCTTGCCGCGAATGTGCCACGCTGTCGGATCCGGCCGCTTCGGGTAACGGAGGGGAGGGTGACCGCTCATCATGTCCTGGCACTGCGCTGATCGGACGGCGTGCATCCCCCCTTGATCGTCGTGGTGCATGATGGCAGCCGAGCGAACTGCAAAGCCCGGGAAGTGGGTTGACAAATCGCCGGGTGCTGACATAATGTCAGCTGTCGGGCGAGGCGTGAGGGCGGGGCGGCGAGCGGGAGCCGAATGAGGATCATCGCGCGAAAGCGGCTGAGAGAATTTGCCGCGCGGTACGCGGTGGCTCGGGCGGCGCTGGAGAACTGGGAGAGGGTCGTGCGCGCAGCGGTCTGGAAACGGTTTGTCGACGTCCGCGCGACGTACCGCAGCGCAGATCGCGTCGTGCTGCCGAGAGGCAACGTCATCACGGTATTCGACATAGGTGCCTACCGACTTCTGACGTACGTCAACTACGAAGCGGAGATCGTTGATATCAAGGAGTTCTTGACGCACGCCGAATACGACCGGGGTGCGTGGAAGACCACGCTGGATCATGACTGAGAAGATCGAGACGGCAACGCAGGGGGGACTTCCGGACAGCTTCGAGGATCTCTGCGTCCAATTGGGCTTTCCGAGGGTCATCGAGGACGATACTGCGTACGAGAACGCGCTCGAGATCGTCGAGCGTCTAGTTGCCAGGGCCGAACGGAGTCCGGGGCAACAGGCCTACCTCGACACATTCGCCACGTTGATCGAGAGGTACGAGAGAGAGCGCTACCCCTTGCCGGAGGGCGATCCGCTGGAAGTGCTCAAGTTCCTGCTGAGCGCGAACGGGATGACGGCGGCGGATCTGAGCAAGCTCCTCGGCGACGCGACCCGGTCGCTTGGCAGCCGGATCCTGAGAGGCGAGCGACAGCTCAGCAAGGCGCATATCGCCACGCTATGCAGGCGCTTCGGAGTGAGCGCCGACCTGTTCCTCGGGCTGACGTAGTCGGCTGCCGCGCCCGGGGCTGCGCCCCTGCGGCGGCGCGTGGGCAGGACCGACCGCGCGCGAGATGGCGCCACACGGTTTGTGCGTGAGCGCGGTCTCGCCGGGCTGCCGTTTGTCACGGCCGTTGGGCTATGCTGGGGTGGGGAGCGTCGGCGGCCTGCCCGAGGCGCGAGCTCCGGAATATCCCCCCGATCCCGGCCGTAGTGGGAGGTGGCGGCGCGGGCGGTTCGCGTCGTCGTGGGCAGCAAGCGAGGCCGGTACGAGGGACGCACGGTGGGGAACACGAGGCGGGCGGTGGCGGGAGAGCGGCGGCGCGAGCGGTTCGAGCGGCTGGTGATGCCCGAGGCGCCGCTCATGTACCGGGTCGCGGCGCGCCTCGCCGGGCGGGAGCGCGCCGACGATGTCGTGCAGGAGACGGTACTGCGCGCCTGGCGCTACTTCGACACGTTCGAGCAGGGGCGTCGGATCCGTCCGTGGCTCATGACGATCCTGCGCAACGTGGTCTACGAGGCGGGGCGGCGGGCGAGCCGGCGCATCGCGGCCTCGAGCCTCGACGCGGTCGGCGCCGACCGGGTGGTGGGCGACGCCGCGCCGCCGCGCGAGCGGCTCACCGACGAGGAGGTGCTCGCGGCCCTCGACGCGCTGCCCGAGGAGTTCCGCTCGGTGGTCGTGCTCGTGCTGGTGGAGGGGTTCAAGTATCGGGAGGCGGCCGAGGCGCTCGGGATACCGATCGGCACGGTCATGAGTCGATTGCACCGGGGCAGAAAGCTGTTGCGCTACCACCTGGGCGAATACGCCCGTCGGGAAGGGCTGGTGGCCGGCTGAGAGGAAGTGACATGGACTGCCGTGCGGTATGGGAACGACTCGACGCGTTTCGCGACGATGAACTCGAGCCGGAGGTGTCGGCGGAACTCGACCGTCACCTCGAGCGCTGTGCGACGTGCCGTCTCGAGCGGGTGCGCCGCGACGCGCTCGAGGCGCGGGTGCGCGAGGCCGGCCGCGGTGTGACCCCGCCCCCCGGGCTCGAGGCGCGGTTGCGCGCGGCGCTCGACCGCGAATGCGGAGCGGGACGCCGCGTGACGAGGTGGCGGGCGTGGCGCCGCTCGCTGGCCGCCGCCGCGGTGCTGCTCGCGGTGCTGCTCGGTGTCGGTCTGTGGCCGGGGCCCGCGTCGGCGGATCTGCTCGCGCATCACCTCGTGTGCTGCAGCCACGCGGATCGCGGCGACGGACTCGTGCGGGATCGGGCGCGGGCGGAACTGCTCGTGCGTACGCTCGGCGACGATGCGGTGTTGCCGGATCTGAGCCGCTGCGGTTTCCGGTTCGTCGGGGCGCGGCTGTGCGAGGTCGACGGACGGCCGCTCGTGCACCTGCTCTACCGGCACCGCTCCGGGAAGTGGTTGAGCGTGTTCGGCGCCCGCCGGGTCACGGGGTTTTTGCGTGCCCGGCGTCGTCTCGAGCACGAGCCGGCGCACGATCTCGTGCGGTTGCGGCTCGGGGTGCGGGGGGAACTGTACCTCGTGGTCGATCCCGAGCACTGCCCGGCGGTGCAGGGAGAACTGCTCGCGCAGCTGCGCTGACGCGAGTCGACGCGCGTCCTTCGGGCGGTGACGCCGCCCCGCCTGCAGTGCCGTCTTCCGGGCTGCGTACGTCGGACGGCCATGGCGTCGTCGTCGGTGGCGAGGCGCTGCGTCGGTCGCCGGGGCGATCTGCATGGTTCCCGACCGGTTGCGCGGTTTGAGGCGCATGCTTCACGCGAGGCGTGCGGCTCTCGAGACGACGCGGTCTTCGGGCGCGAGCGCCCTGGGCTCGAGGAGGTCGGGCGAAACCTGGCGGATGAACCTCGGTTCTTGTACCGGGTGCCGCTGCTGGCGGTGCAACGGCCCGTCCCGGGCGGGGTTGGTGCGGACGGGGATCAACCCCAATGCCCCTGGCCGAACGGACCTTGAAATCGCAACATGCTTATCGCAAGACCGTTGCGTCGATGCGGCCACCGGTGCTACGGGCTTCCCAAGGAGGCGGCGTACGGCGTGCGGATGACGAACCCGCGAGACGCAACACCGTTGTCGGAGCGACGGCGTCTCGCCGTCGCCGCGGGGCGTGTGGGTTCGCCATTGCACCGCCGGCCGCGGCATTGCGGTGCAAGGAAC
>RFJN01000083.1 GCA_003694875.1 Planctomycetota bacterium
CCCGAGTCGTACGACACGATCGTCACGACCAACCTGTTCGGCGACATCATCACCGACCTCGGCGCCATGCTGCAGGGCGGGCTCGGGGTGGCGGCCGGCGCCAACATCCACCCCGGACGGGTGAGCATGTTCGAGCCCATCCACGGCAGCGCTCCCAAGTACAAGGGCCAGAACAAGGCCAATCCGATCGCGACCATCCTGAGTGTCGCGCTCATGCTCGAGCACCTCGGCGAGCGTGAGGCCGCCGAGCGGATCGAGCAGGTGGTGCGCGGGCTGATCACGAGCGGGCAGATCCCGTCGCTCAAGGCGGGGGCGCTGCCGTGCGACCGGATCGGTACCATGGTGGCCGACGGCGTGCGGGCGGGCGCGGGCGCCCTGACCTGAGCCCGAACGCCGTGCGGCCGCTGTGAGGACCGAGAGCGGCGCGGACGGGAGGAGACGGATGCGGCGGTTCGGTGCGCTCCTGCCGCTGTCGGTGTTCGGCGCGTTGCTGTGCGTGCTCGGGCCTGGCTGTGACGGGCGCCGGCCCGTGGCGGATGCGGCGGTGGCGGAACCGGTGGCGGCCACGCTGCGGCCGGGCGATCTCGCGCTCGACTTCGTGAGTGCCGTCGACTACGACACGCTGCGGATCGAAGTGGATGCGTTCGAGGGCCTTGCGCCCTCGGAAGCCGCGCTCGAACGGCTCGTCGAGTTGCTCTCGGCCCGGCTCGACAAGCCGGGCGGGATCGAGGTGGTGCGCAGCAGCGAGCTGCCGCGTTCGCTGCGCGCGCCGGTCTACGACGCCGAGCAGGTGCGCGCGATCGCGGACGCGTTTCGCGATCACCACAGCGGCGAACCGGACGCCCCGCGCCGTGCGGTGATCTGGGTCGGCTACCTGCCGGGTAGCGGCGGCCTGGGGCCGGAGGGCGAGACCGCCCTCGGGCTGGCGGTGGACGCTAGCTCGATCGCGGTGTTCCCCGAGGCGATCGCGCGCAGCAGCCCCCGGTCCGAACGCGAGGCGGTCGAGACGCGCGTGCTCGTGCACGAGGTGGGCCACCTCCTCGGTCTCGTGAACAACGGCGCTCCCGAGCAGTGGCCGCACGAGGACCGGCGGCATGCGCACCACGATCGCTCGCCCGCATGCGTCATGTACCACGAGATCGTTCCGGCGGCGCCGGGCGAGCGATCCGGGCTCGAGGCGGTGCGGTTCTGTCCCGCCTGCGAACAGGATCTGTTCCGCCTCGGCGGCCGGCAACCGTAGGCGATCGGGACGATCCGGACCACCCGGCGCCGCGCATGCCGCGCGTTGACTGGCACGGCGCTTGAAGAAGCGGTCGGGGAGTGCTAGACTGCGCGCTTGCGTCTCGGTGGGACGGGCGGATTCCGGCGCGGCCGTCGGGCGAGGAGGCCAGGGCCTCCGGATCCCGGCGCAGCAGGCGCGTCGCGGCAGGCGGAAGGGAGCGGTCGGCACCGTGCAGACCCGCAACTACGGGCGTGTTCGCGATGTCATCGAGGTACCCGATCTGCGCGAGATCCAGGTGCGAAGCTACCGGCGCTTCCTGCAGCTCGGGGTGCCGGCGCACCTGCGCGACAACGTCGGGCTCGAGAAGGCGCTGCGCGAGACCTTTCCGATCGAGAGCCTCGATCGCACCATGGTGCTCGAGTACCTCGGCTACGAACTCGCGCCGCCGAAACACACCCCGGACGAGTGCCGCAA
This sequence comes from Planctomycetota bacterium, assembly GCA_003694875.1. Classification (GTDB taxonomy): domain Bacteria; phylum Planctomycetota; class J058; order J103; family J103; genus J103. Next base: position 1,697 of record RFJN01000083.1, read on the forward strand.
GCTGCGGCTGACCTACGGCAATCCGCTGCGCGTGCGCGTGCGGCTCGTGCGCCCGGGCCACGACGCGATCGAGGAGCCGGTGTTTCTCGGCGAGATGCCGCGCATGGTCGGCGGCGGCGAGTTCATCGTCAACGGCGTCGACCGGGTGATCGTGAGCCAGCTGCACCGCTCGCCGGGTGTCGACTTCACCGAGGACCGGAGCACCGGCGACCGGGTGCGCTACGGGGCGCGTGTGATTCCCGAGCGCGGGAGCTGGCTCGATTTCGAGGTCGATCGCAAGGACGTGCTGCGGGTGCGCATCGACCAGTCGCCGCGGCTTCCGGCCACGCTGCTGCTGCGCTGCTTCGGTCGCGAGACGAGTCGCACCGAGGATCTGTTGCGGATCTTCTACGAGTCGCGGCGGGTCGATCTCGCCGATCCCGGCGCGCTGCAGGAGGTCGAGCACGCGGTGGCGGTCACCCGGCTCGTCGATCCGCACTCGGGTGAGCTGCTCGTCGAGGCGGGCGAGGAGATCAGTTCCCACAAGGCGCAGCAGCTGCGCACGCTCGGCTTCGAGACGGTCGAGGTGATTCCCGCCACGGCGGTGCACGACCGGCTCGTGCTCAACACGATCGCCGCCGAGGGGCCGGTCGAGGGCTACGAGGACGCGCTGCTGCGTCTGTACCGGCAGCTCCGGCCGGGCTACCCCGCCGACTTCGAGAAGGCGCGCAAGGCGTTCGAGCAGCGCTTCCGTGATCCGAGCCGGTATTCGCTCGGGCGGGTGGGGCGTTTCCGGATCCAGCGCAAGTTCGGTCGCCCGCCGGCACCCGATACCGAACAGGCGCTGCTGCTGCAGCCCGAGGACGTGATCGACACGATCCGCTACATCGTCGGGCTGCGGACGCAGCGCGGCGGAGGCGAGCAGCGCTACTTCGTCGACGACATCGATCATCTCGGCAACCGCCGGGTGCGAACGGTCGGTGAACTCGCCGAGCAGGAGCTGCGCAAGGGGCTGCTGCGGCTCAAGCGCACCGCGCAGGAGCGCATGAGCCTTCTCGATCCCGACAAGCACGAGCTCACCCCGCGCACGATCCTGCAGTACCGCACGGTGGCGGGGGCGATCGAGGCGTTCTTCGGACGCGGCGAGCTGTCGCAGGTCGTCGACCAGACCAACCCGCTCGCGCAGCTCACCCACGAGCGGCGCCTGAGCGCGCTCGGACCGGGTGGGCTCAACCGCAAGCGCGCCGGCTTCGAGGTGCGGGACGTGCACATCTCGCACTACGGCCGGATCTGTCCGATCGAGACGCCCGAGGGCACCAACATCGGGCTGATCAACTCGCTCGCG
>RFJN01000084.1 GCA_003694875.1 Planctomycetota bacterium
CGGGGCCCGATCGTGCTCGTGGGCTCGAGCCTCGGTGGCTGGATCGCCACGCTGCTCGCGAACGAGGACCCGGCGGTCGCCGGGCTGTTGCTGCTCGCACCCGCCTTCGACTGCATCGCCGAACTCGAGCGTCGGTGCGCGGCCGCCTCGCACACCGACAACGGAACTCCGGCGGGGCGCGTGCTGCCGCTTCCGGACGGCGGGGTGTGCACGGTGAGCGAGCGTTGGCTCGCCGAGGCCCGTCGTCAGCCCGCCTGTCCCGAGCCCCGCTGCCCCACGGTGGTAATCTACGGACGCCGTGACACGGTCGTGCCGGAACGCAGCGTGCGCCGGTTCGTGGAGGGGCGGCCGCAGGTGCGGCTCGTGCTCGTGGACGACGACCACCGGCTTCTCGATTCGCTCGAGGTCATCGATGTGGAACTCGATGCGCTGCTCGTGCAGATCGCGGCCGGGGCGGCGCAGCGCGACGGGGGACAGGCCTTTGATGTACGATAGGGAAGAACCTTCCGGAGGAGCTGGACGATGACGCCCCAGGATGTCGAGCGGATCGTGAAGTCGAACCGGCTCGTGCTGTTCATGAAGGGCACGCGGCTGTTTCCGCGCTGCGGCTTCTCGGCGCGCGCGCTGGCGGTGCTCGAGCAGCTCGGCAAACCGTTCGAGGTCGTGGACGTGCTGTCCGATCCCACGATCCGTCCGGCGCTCGTCGCCTACTCCGGCTGGCCCACCACCCCGCAGGTGTTCGTCGGTGGCGAGCTGGTGGGGGGCTCCGATATCGTGCTCGAGCTGTACCACAGCGGCGAGCTGCAGCAGAAGGTCGAGGCGGCGTTCGCGGACGACGAGTCTGCCTCGCAACAGGAGCCGTCTGCGGTCGAGTCGACCGGAGAGACCGGAGGCGCGTGAGCACGGCTCCGGCGCCGACGGATCGCGTGCTCCGACGGGCCCGCTCGCCGTCAACCCTCGAGGAGAGCCCCATGCAGGCGCAGGATCTCATGGTGACCGATCTGGCCACGATTCGGTCCGACGAATCGCTCGTCGAGGCGACCGCGCGCATGATGGAGCGCAAGCTCGCCACGGGGCACGAGGACGTGCGCTGCCTCGTCGTGGTCGACGAGAGCGAGAGGCCGGTACACGTGCTGACCGAAGCGGACCTGATCCGGGCGATCCTGCCCGGGGTCTTCCGGGATCCGAACTTCGTCGACTACATCAGCCGCTGGCTCGCCTCGGACCTGCCGCAGGCCTCGCTCAACGAGATGTTCTTCGACATGGCGCGCGCGGCGCGCAGAAAGACCGTCGGCGATCTCGTGCTGGACAAGCCGCTCGTGTCGGTCACGCCCGACGCCTCGATCGTCAAGATCGCCTACCTCATGCACCAGGAGCGGATCAAGACGCTGCCCGTCGTCGAGAACGGCGTGCTCGTGGGCATGGTCTTCCGCGCCGCGGTGTTCGACGTCATCGCGCGCGAGATCCTGCGCAATCGCGAGGTATCGGGCGGCGGTTCCCTGCCACCGCCGAACGCCGACTGAGCCCTCCGGTCCCGACCCCGCGGTCCCGGGGCGGGGCCCGGGCCGCTCTCCCGCCTCTCAACTCCCCCCTCCCCTCGGTCGACCATCGGGGGTAGAGGCCGGGGTGGAAGCGGCGGCGGCCGGCGGCGCCGGCTGTGTCGGGTTTTCCGACAACTGTCCGTTTCTTCGCCGTCGGGCGGGGAGAAATTCCACGCTTCGGCAGTCCGCCCGCGGGTGGCGACCGCGTCTGTCTCCGCGTTTCGGGCGGATCCGGAGCGAGGTATGGCGGTTGCTACACGCCGGCCGAGAGAGGGTTGTCCAGGGGAGGCCGGACCATGTATCGCGAAGACGGGATCGACGACTACTTCAAGCAGATCAAGAAGTTTCCGCTGCTCAACCGCGAGCAGGAACGCGAACTGATCGAGCGCATGAAGCAGGGCTGCATGGAATCGCGCTCGTATCTGATCGGCTGCAACCTGCGGCTGGTGGTCAGCATCGCCAAGCAGTACGTCGGACGCGGACTGACGCTGCTCGACCTCATCGAGGAGGGCAACCTCGGTCTGATCAAGGCCGCCAACCACTTCCGCTCCGAGGAAGGCTGTCGCTTCTCCACCTACGCCACCTGGTGGATCCACCAGTCGATCCGTCGCGCACTCGTCGATACCGCCAAGCCGGTGCGGATCCCGAGCTACCTCGCGCCCAAGATCGCGCGCTGGAAGCGGATCGCCTCCTACCTCACGATGAAGCTCAACCGCCCGCCCTCGATCCACGAGCTCGCGCGCGAGTGCAAGATCTCGGCGGACAAGTTCCACATCTTCGAGAGCGCGCTGCGCACCTCGAACTCGATCACCCAGACCGTCTCCCTCGACGGCGCCGAGCAGGAGACCATGCTCGAGGCGCTCGAGGCGGACAACCAGCCCGCGCCGGAGGAGGAGTTCTTCCGCAGCTGGGAGGTCAACCGCCTGCGGGAGCTGCTCGACGAGATCCCCGACCGCGACGCGGCGGTGCTGCGCATGCGCTACGGGATCGGCGGCGGGGAGCCGATGACGCTGCAGCAGATCGGGGATCGGATCCATCTCTCGCGCGAACGGGTGCGCCAGATCGAGAACGAGGCGCTGCGCAAGCTGCACGGCCTGATCGCCCGCGAGGCGGGCTAGCGAGGCGGCCTGGCGGGGCGGCAGCCCTCAGGGGTGCACGAGCGTCGCAACGCTGCGTGACGGGCGCGTCGGCCGGTGGCCGGTGCGCCCGTTCGTCATGTCTCGCCGCCCGGGCCGCCAAGCGCGAGTTCGATCGTGGCGTCGGTGCCCCCGCCCGGCCGCGGAGAGAGCGCGATTGTCCCGCCGTGTTGTTCCACGATCAGTCGCGCGCGGCACAGCCCCATGCCGTGGTGGTCGCGGCGCGTGGTGAAGAACGGATCGAAGGCGTGCTGGCGCGCGGCCTCGGTCAGCCCCGGGCCCCGGTCGCGAACGAGGACGCGCACCCGGTCGGCGTCGGGCTGCACCACGACTTCGACCGGCTCGGATCCCTCGTGCGCCTCGAGTGCGTTGTCGATCAGCTCCGCAACCGCCTCCCGCATCTGGAGCGGGTCGAGACGCACGCGCACCGGTTCGGTGGGCGCGACGAGGCGCAGCGCCGGTCGTCCGGGCAGCGATCCGAGCGTGTCGCACAGCGGACGCAGCACCGAGACGAGGTCGGTCTCCTCGAGGCTCGGCTCGGGCTGGCGGATCAGGGCGCTCGCCTCGGCGAGCACGTCCCGGCAGCGTTCGATCTCCTTGCCGGCGCCGCGCACGCTGCGCAGGATCTGCTCCGGGTCGGGCCCGGCGGGGCGGCGTAGCTGGCGTTCGATCAGCTGCAGCGCGAGTGCGATCGCATTGAGCGGATTGCGCAGGTCGTGGTCGAGACCGCGCACGAGTCGCTGCGCGAGCCGCTGCCAGTCGGTTCCCATGCCCTCTCCCCCCTCGACGCCGCGCCGCTGCGCCCCGCCCGGCTCCTGCGGTCGCTGGCGACGGGGCGACCGAGTATAGGCGGGCTTTGCGCGACGCACAACCGAGCCGATCGCACCGCGGCTCGGGCGTTGGCCCGTGGCGGGTCGGTGTGGGCGTGTCGTATCACCTTCGGGGGAGGGCGCAACCCGGCGCTGGAGGTGACACCACGTGGCGAGAGGAACTGGCGACGACCGGCAGCACGAGCGATACGCGGCGGACGGGGAGGTGGTACTGCGGGTGTTGTTGACGCGCAGCGACGACATCGCGAGCATCCGCGCCCGCGTGCGTGACGTCGGTCTCGGGGGGATCTACATCGAGACCGACGCCGACATCCCCCCCGGCGCCCTCGCCGATCTCGAACTGCGGCTCGACGGACGGTGTCTCGCCAACACGCTCGGGCTCGTGCGCTGGCTGCAGCCGGGCAAGGGGGCGGGAATCGAGTTCTTCTACACGACCGAGCAGGAGCGCGATGCCCTGCGCGCCTACCTCGAGGGCTGGCTCGAGGCGCGGGGTATTCGCAGACAGCGCGTGCACCCTGCTCGCTGAGCAGGAGGAATTCGAAGCGGCCCCGTGCGGCTCGCTGCCCTTGACGATCGTCTATCGCTCGCTATACTACTTGGCCATTCGCCGGCGACCCGGCGGGGTCCGGAGGACGGATCGGGGGCGCGCGCGACGCCCGTCGCGCGCGCCCCCTGCGTATTCGCGACAGCAGCGGCCGCGCGGGGCGTGGCGAGCAACCAGGAGTGGCAAGTCATGACAGGCAGCGATGCGATGCAGCGTGTGATCGAGCAGATGCAGCAGGCGCGCGGCCCGCTGAGCAAACTGCGCAACATCGGCATCATTGCGCACATCGACGCCGGCAAGACGACCGTCAGCGAGCGGATTCTGTACTACACCGGCCGCAGCCACAAGATGGGCGAGGTGCACGACGGCGAGTCGATCATGGACTTCGATCCCGAGGAGCGGGCGCGCGGGATCACGATCGGCTCGGCCGCGACCTACTGCGAGTGGAAGGGGCGGCGGATCAACCTGATCGACACGCCCGGCCACGTCGACTTCACCGCCGAGGTGGAGCGCGCGCTGCGCGTGCTCGACGGTGCGGTGGGCGTGTTCTGCGCGGTGGCGGGGGTGCAGCCGCAGTCCGAGACCGTCTGGCGGCAGGCCAACCGCTACGGGGTGCCGCGCATCGCGTTCGTCAACAAGATGGATCGCACCGGGGCGGACTTCGAGAAGTGTCTCGCGTCGATGCGTCGACGGCTCGGGGCCAAGCCGGTGCCCGTCGTTTGGCCGATCGGGGCCGGCGCCGAGTTCCGCGGTGTGCTCGATCTCGTGCGCGGCGAGCAGATTCTGTACGACGACGAGGACATGCTCGGCAAGGACCCGCGCCACGAACCGGTGCCCGACAGCGGCCCGCTGCGGGAGCTGTACGAGCAGCGGCGCGCCGAACTCGTCGAGGCGATCGCCGACCACTCCGACGACATCCTCGAGCGCTTCCTCGAGGGGCTCGAGGTTTCGCAGGAGCAGATCGAGACGATCCTGCGGGCGGCGACCGTGCTCGGGCTCGTGACGCCGGTGCTGTGCGGCACCGCCCTGAAGAACAAGGGCGTGCAGCGGCTGCTCGACGCAATCGTGGATCTGCTTCCCTCGCCGCTCGAGCTCGGCGCGATCGAGGGCGAGGATCCCGACACCGGCGAGCCGGTTCTGCTCGAGCCCACGCCCGAGGCGCCGCTCGCCGCCATGGCGTTCAAGACCGTGGCGGACAAGACCGGTGACCTCACCTACGTGCGCGTCTACGCGGGCAAGCTCGAGAAGGGCGTGCAGGTCTACAACGCCAACAAGCGCAAGCGCGAGCGCATCGGGCGCATCTACCGCATGCACGCCGACAAGCGCGAGCTCGTCGAGCAGCTTCCCGCCGGCGAGATCGGCGCGGTGGTGGGCCTCAAGCACACCCTCACCGGCGACACGCTGTGCAGCGAGCAGCGCAAGATCGCACTCGGCAGCCTGCGCTTCCCCGAACCGGTGATCAGCCAGGCGATCTGGCCCAAGCGCACCGGCGACAAGGACAAGCTCGGCGACGCGCTCGCCGCCCTCGCGAAGGAGGATCCCACCTTCCGGCGGTTCACCGACGAGGAGACCGGCGAGGTCATCATCGCCGGCATGGGCGAGCTGCACCTCGAGATCCTCACCAACCGCCTGCGGCGCGACTTCAAGGTGGAGATCGAGACCGGTCCGCCGCGGGTCGCCTACCGGCAGACGCTGCGGCGCGAGGTGGAGGTCGAGGCGCGCCACATCAAGCAGACCGGCGGGCACGGGCAGTTCGCGGTGGCGCACATCCGCTTCACCCCGGTCGAGAGCGGCTCCGAGATCGAGTTCGAGGATACGATCACCGGCGGCGTGGTGCCCAAGGAGTACATCCCGAGCGTCGAGAAGGGGATCCGCGCCGAGTGCGAGCGCGGCGGCGAGGCCGGTTTCCCGCTCACGAGCATCAAGGCGGTGCTGTTCGACGGCAAGTACCACCCGGTCGACTCGAGCGACATGGCGTTCCAGGCCGCGGGGCGGCTCGCCATGCGGCTCGCGCTCGAGAAGGGGGGCGCGCAGCTGCTCGAGCCCATGATGCAGTTCGAGGTGCAGACGCCCGAGGAGTACCTCTCGGCGGTGATCGGCGATCTCAACACCCGCCGGGCCGAGATCCAGGAGATCGGCTCGGAGGGCGACCTCAAGACGGTGCGCGGGCTGATCCCCGTCGCCGAGACGTTCGCCTACACCACCACCCTGCGGTCGCTGAGCCAGGGGCGGGCCACGAGCAGCCTCGAGCCGGCGGCGTATGCCCCAGTGCCGAAGGGGATCGCCGACAAGGTCTACGAGGAGGCGCGCAAGGCGAAGCGCGAGAAGGCGCTCGCGGCGCGCTGAGCCCGCGGCGGGGCGGCGGTGCGCGCTCGCGCCGCCGCCCGGCTCCGCTCGGCTGCGTGCCCGCTCAGGGCCGGTAGCGATGGGCGATCGGCAGCCGGCGGCCGAGGCCGAAGGCCTTCGAGGAGACACGCAGCACCGGCGGCGCCTGGCGGCGCTTGTACTCCGCCCGATCGACGAGTCCCACCACGCGCTCGACGAGCGAGCGCTCGTGTCCCTGTTGCGCGATCGCGTCCACGCTCTGGTTGTGCTCGATGTAGGCGCGCAGGATCGGATCGAGCACCTCGTACGGCGGCAGGCTGTCGCGGTCGGTCTGCCCCGGGCGCAGTTCCGCCGAGGGCGGCTTCTCGAGGATCGCACGCGGAATGCAGGCGTGCTCGCGGTTGAGGTGTGCGGCGAGTTCGTACACCTCGGTCTTCCACACGTCGCCGATCGGTGCGAGGGCACCGACCATGTCGCCGTACAGGGTGCAGTAGCCCACCGCGAGCTCGCTCTTGTTGCCCGTGTTCAGCACGAGCGGGCCGAGCTTGTTCGAGATCGCCATCAGGACGAGCCCGCGCAGCCGCGCCTGCAGGTTCTCCTCGGTCACGTCGAAGGGGCGTTCGCCGAAGAGCGGGGCGAGGCTTGCGCGCACGGTCTCGAACGCCTCCGTGATGGGCACGGTCTCGAGGCCGATGCCGAGGTTGTGTGCGAGCCGTTCGGCGTCGATGAGCGAGCCCGGACTCGAGAACCGCGACGGCATGCGTACCCCGAGCACCCGCTCCGGCCCGAGGGCACGCGCGGCGATCGTGGCGACGAGCGCGCTGTCGATCCCCCCGCTCACCCCGAGCACGACCCGGTCGCCGGCCCCCGTCTTCTCGAGGTAGTCGCGCAGTCCGAGTTCGATCGCGCGCACCGTGCGCTCCGCCTCGCCACCCGGCGGCTCCGGGCGGATCTCTCCTTCGCGGCGCGCGAGATCCACCACGATGCAGTCCGGTTCGAAGGACCGGGCGCGGGCGAGCAGCGAGCCGTCGCCGTCGATCGCGATCGAACTGCCGTCGAAGATCAGATCGTCGTTGCCGCCGACCTGGTTGACGAGCAGCGCCGGCCGTCCGAGCCGGCGAGCGTTGCGCCGCAGCAGCGTGTGGCGCACCACCGTCTTGCGGTGTCGCCACGGCGAGGCCGAGATGTTGAGCAGACACACCGGGTTCTCGGCGAGCAGCGTCTCGAGCGGGTCCCGCCCGTAGCGCCGCCCCTGCCAGTAGTAGTCCTCGAGCCAGATGTCCTCGCAGATCGTGATCGCGATCCGGTGCTCGCCGAGCTGCGCGCAGCGCACCTCGCGCGCCGGTTCGAAGTAGCGCCCCTCGTCGAACACGTCGTAGGTCGGCAGCAGCGACTTGCGGTGCAGGCTGCGCACCTCCCCCCCGGCGCAGAACGCTGCGGCGTTGTGGATGGGGTTGCCGCGGTTGGACTCGTTCACGTCGACGAACCCGACCACGAGCGCGGGGCCGTCGCGGGTGAGCCGTGCGAGCCGGTCGACCACCTCGCGGCAGCGCACCGGAAGCTCGGAGCGCTCGAGCAGATCGCGCGGGGGGTAGCCGCAGACCGCGAGCTCGGGTAGCGCCACGAGGTCGACCTCGCGGCTGCGCGCCTGCCGGTACGCTCGTTCGATCCGCGCGGCGTTGCCCTCGAAGTCTCCGACCGTCGGGTTGATCTGTGCCAGTGCGATGCGCATGGGCGGCCTCGGGGCTCAGGGGGTTCGTCCGGCTGCGGTCGCCACGCTGTCGTTCGCGAAGCGCGCGAGCTCGTCGATGAGCTCCGCCCCCCCCACCGCCAGGATGTCGCCGTGGCCTGCGTTCGGGATCGCCGAGACGCGCGCGTTCGGCAGCTGCGCTGCAAGCCGCCTGCTCATGGCCGGTGGGATCAGCTCGTCGCGCTCGCCGTAGAACACGAGCACCGGCACCGACAGCGCGGCCGCCTTGCGCGCCGAGTCGAAGTGGTCGGGCACGAGCCAGCGGTAGGGTAGCGGCAGCCGGAAGACGTGGCGCGCCACGTCGGGGATCGAGGTGTAGGGAGAGATCAGCACCACGGCCGCCGCGGGGTGGCGGCTCGCGAGTTCGACCGCCACGCCCGTTCCGAGCGAGCGGCCGCCGAGCACCGTGCGCTGCGCCTCGACCTCGAGCCGTTCGCCGAGCGCGCGCAGCGCCGCCTCGGCGGTCTCGTAGATCCGCTCTTCGCTCGGACGCTCGTGGGCCGCCGGGCCGTAGCCCGGGTACTCGACCGCAAGGACACCGAGGCCACGGCGACCGAGCTGCTCCACCCACCACCGCTGATCGGCGAGCTGCTCGCCGTTGCCGTGAAACCACAGAAGCACCGGGGCGTGGGGCTCCGCGGGGGCGAGCCACAGGGCGACCACGCGCCCTCCGTCCTCGCGCGGCAGCTCGAGTAGCGACGCGCCCGGCGGTGGGAGCACCGGTCGCGGGGCGGGCGCCGGATAGAGCATGCGGCGCGGCAGCCACACCGTCGCGGCCGCGAGCCCCGACAGCAGCGTGGCTCCGTACAGCCAGCAGCGTCTCGTGCGCGTTCGCATGCGTTCCTCGGCCGGATGCGGCCCCGCACCGCGGTACGACGCA
>RFJN01000085.1 GCA_003694875.1 Planctomycetota bacterium
CGCACCTCGAACGGGGTCACGAACCCCATCTGCATCAGGATGGTGCCAAGTGGTGTCACGCGCTCGCCCCTGGTGCGGCCTCTGTGTCCGTCCCGCGCGGAGCGCGCCCCGGCGCGCCCCGCAACGCAATCGCAACAGAAGAGTTACGGCGCGTCATCGTAGCAGCCTCCGGACCCGAGCGTCAAGCCGCGGCGGCAGGGCGGTGCGGCACCACGAGATGCGACACGCCCGCCGCGCCGCGGTCCGGAGCGCGGGCGGCCGCTCAGCCCTCGAGCGCGATCTCGCAGACGATGTCCTCGTTCGAGGCCACCTGGTTGACGTCGTCGTGCTCCTCGAGCGCCTCGAGCAGCTTCAGCACCCGCCGCGCGGTCTTCTGGTCCTCGATGCGCACCCGGCTCTTCGGCACGAGCATGACCTCGGCCACCGTGGTCGTGAGCCCGCGCCCCTCGACCGCCGTGCGAACCTCCTCGAACGCCTGCGGGCTGCAGGTGATCTCGTACAGGTCGTCCTCGGCCGTCATGTCGTCCGCGCCCGCCTCGAGCACGAGCTCGAGCAGCTCGTCCTCGTCGATCTGCGCCGCCTCGAGCGCGATCACGCCCTTCTTCTCGAACAGCCACGCGGTCGAGCCCGGCCCGCCGAGCTTGCCGCCGCCGATCTCGAAGATCTTGCGGATCTCGGGCGCGGTGCGGTTGCGGTTGTCGGTGAGGCACTCCACGAAGATGTGCACGCCGCCGGGCCCCACCCCCTCGAACGTCTGCTCGACGAGCTGCGCGGCCCCGTCGAGTTCGCCGGTGCCCTTCTTGATCGCGCGCTCGATCGTGTCGTTGGGCATGTTGGCCGCCTTGGCCTTGTCGATCGCGTACTTCAGCGCGAGGTTGGCGTTGGGGTCGCCGCCACCGGCGCGCGCGGCGGCGATCAGCTTCTTCGCGAGCTGCGAGAAGATCTTGCCGCGCTTCTTGTCGATCGCTTCCTTCTTGCGACGGATGTTCTGTGCGTGCGTATGTCCGGACACGATCGCCTCCGTGGCGCTTGCGGGACGCGCCCGCGCTTCGAATCCTGCGCAGCCCGCGGGCCCGGGCCGCACTCAGCCCCCGCGCGCCGCCTTCCGACCGCGGGCGGTCGCCTTCCGGCTCCCGGCGGTGCGCTTGCGGCCGCCCGCCTTCTTCGCTGCCTTGGCCGTCTTCGTCTTCTTCGCCTTCGCGCCCGCGCCGCCGTCGGTCCCCTGCGCCTGCCCGTGGGCGCAGTGCTCGAACACGATGCAGCGGCCGCAGCGGGGCGCGGACGTCACGCACACCTTGCGCGCGTGTTCGTGCAGCAGGTGGTGGAACGCGATCGGATCCCCCGCGGCCGGGGCGAGCAGCTTGCGGCGCTCGCCGCGCGGCGTCTCGTCCGCAAAGATGCCGATCCGGTCGATCATGCGCACCGCCCCCGGCCCGAGCGGCGGCGCGGTGTCGAGCCCGCCCACGACCGTGATGTACTCGACGAGATGCGGCGGCAGCGCCCCCGCGCCCGCCCCGAGCAGCCCCTGGATGAACAGCCGGATCTCCTCGGGCGGGGTGTCGGGCAGCCGTTCGAGCTCGAGGTGCCGCAGCACGTCCCAGCACGTCTGCAGAAGCGCGCGGATCCGGCTTGCGGCCACCGGCGCCTCCTTGATGCGGCAGCCCTCGAGCAGCCGCTCGATCTCGGTCACCGTGTGCAGCCGCAGCTCGTTCCAGTCCACCGCGTTCTCGCGCAGCGTGCGCAACGCGCGCTTGACGTGGCTCACCGCCGCGTGCTCGGCGAGGATCGCGTAGATCACCCGCCCCATGGGGTCGAGGTCGGCCGGCGGCACGGCCCCGCCGTACTGCTCGGCGAGCAGCCCCACCACCGACTGCACGGTCTTTCTGGCCTTGGGCCCGAGTCGCCGGGTCCCGCCACCTTGCGCCCTGCGCGCCAAGAGCTACTCCTGTCGGCTCGGCCGGTCGTGAACGAAGACGTGCCGCCCCCGGCAGGGCGCGGCCCGAAGGCGCAGCACTATAGCGGCTCTGTCCGCGATCGTCAATCGCGGCCGGCCGCCTGTCCGCTCTCCGCCTCGGCTCCTCCCGCGCCGGCGGGAGGCTGCGGCTCGGCGCCCGCCGCGAAGACCCAGCCCGGATCGGGCGCGAGCGCGGACAGGATCCGCTGCGCCTCGGTCACCGCCTCTCCCTCGCGCTCGAGCAACGCCCGCGTCGCACGCTTGCCCGCCTCCACCCCCGGCTGGTCGTAGGGGTCGACGTGCAGGAGCTTGCCGGCGAAGGTGATCACGCACTCGAGCGTCATGAGCAGCGCCCCGACCGTCTCCTCGTCGAGCCGACCGAGCCGCAGCGCCGCGCACGGACGGCCCGCCTGCTCGAGCGCGTGGCGGGTGCCGCGCAGCTCCGCACGCATGATCTCGCCAAGCTCCCGGCCGCCGATCCGTGCGAACGAGGGGTGCTCGCCGTAGCGCTCGGGCACCCGCACCCGACGCTGGTAGTGGGCAAGTTCCACGAACGTGAACCACTTGTCGTCCGGCCCCTCCATGAACAGCTGGTGCACCGAGTGCTGGTCGGAGGCGCCGAGCGCCGGGTAGGGGCACGGTCCGAGCCGCACCTCGTTGCCCTCGAGATCGCAGCGCTTGCCGAGGCTCTCGGCGAGCAGCTGCCGCCACCACAGCGCCAGCCCCCACAGCCGCTCGCTGTAGGGCCAGAACACCGCGATCCGGCGCCCGGCCTCGAGCATGCGCTGCAGCAGCAGCGCATACGCGAGCGCCGGACTGCGCTCGGACAGACACCGCTCGGCGGCCGCCCGTGCCCCGCGCACGAGCGCCATGGGATCGCGCCCCGCAAACGCAAGCGACAGCAGCCCCACCGGGCTCATGTAGCTGAAGCGCCCGCCGAGCCGCGGCTCGAGCGACAGCATCTCGATCCCCTGCTGCTCGCACACCTGTGCGAGCGCGCTGTCGCGCCGGCTCGTCGTCACCACGATGTGCTCGCGCCAGCGCGGCCCGAGCGCCCCCTCGAGCACCTCGGTCACGATCAGAAACTGCGCGAGCGTCTCGAGCGTCTCGCCCGACTTGCTCACCACGTGGAAGAAGGTGCGATCGAGCCCCTGCGCGAAGGTGGGGAAGCTGTCGGGATCGAGGTTGTCGAGCACCAGCACGCTGCGGTTGCCCGGCAGCGCGGTGTGCACCGCGACGTTGCCGAGCGCCGAGCCGCCGATCCCGCACTGCACGAAGGTGAAGAAGCGCTCGCGCAGCGCGTGCGCGCGGTGGAAGCAGCTGCGCGCCTCGCGCTCGATGCGCGCGAGATCGAGGTGCGCGTGCAGCCCCTGCCGGGTGTGCTCCTCGCGCACCTCGCGCACGAGCCCCGCC
>RFJN01000473.1 GCA_003694875.1 Planctomycetota bacterium
AGCGTAGCGCCGCCCCCGGCGGCGCGCAAGGGCTCCTTTGCAACCTCAAGAAGCCAAAGCAAAAACGACGGCCGCCCGGATCGTGCGCGAGCCCCGAGCACGCGGCTCGCGCGAGAACGAGGCGACAGCGGCCCCCCCCGAGAGAGAGCCCGGGGACACTCGCCCCTGCCCTCCGGCTCCTCGGCGCAGCTCAACCCAGCGCGACCCCCAGACAGCACGCCCCGTCACGGCACAGTTGCAACCCCCACACCGCGAGCACCGGATCGCGGGTGTGCGACCGCGGCACGCGTGCGGCCCGTCTTCACAGCGTCCGGCTCACGACGACCGCGGTGAGCACCGCGACGATCAGAAGCGCGACCACCTGCAGCGCAAGCCACACCTGCGCGCGGCGGGTGATCTGTGCCTCGAGCTCGAACGCCCGGCGCTCGAGCTCGGCCTGCGCGGCGCGTGCGGCTGCCTCCAGTGTCACAGCCCTGCTCGCCAACTCCTCCTTGCAGCGCTCGCCCTCGCTCGCGAGCGCGTTGCGCAACTTCTGTGCGAACTTCTCGAGCTGCGTCCCCGCCTGCTCCCCCAGTTCCCCGGCCTTCTCGGTCAGCTCCGCCTCCGCCCGGGCACGGCTGTGCTCGAGCGCGGCCACGAAGTCCTGCTCGAGCTCACGCGAACGCGCCTCGAGCTTGTCGATCGCCGCCACCGCACGATCGCAGCGCCCCCGCAGCGCCTCGCACTCGGCACGCAGTGCCTCGAGCTCCTGCACGCAGTCCTGCAGCCGCTCGGACAACGCGTCGAGGCTCTCTTGCACCACGCGCTGCGACCGCGCGGTCTCGATCAACCGCCGCGCCGCCTCGATCGTCTCTTCGAGCGCGGGCAGATGGGGCGCCGGCGGCTGCTCCGCCTCCGAGCTCTGCGTCGCCTCCCCCGCCTCTTGCGTCCTCGCGCGCTCCGACGCCACCTGCGGCTCCACGTTCAACCCTCCGCTCCCGCCCCGAGCAGCGCACCGAGCTCACACGCCACGCTCTCCACCCACAGCACGCGTGCGAGCTGCCGCCCCGCAACACCCTGCGGCGGCTGTGCGACAAGCTGCGCCCACACCTTCGCCCGCGCCTGCCGCCCCGCCCCCTGAACCGCACCGTGCCACAGCGCCAGCCAGCGCCGCCACCACGCGGGATGGAATCGCCAGGCCTCGGCGCAGGCGCGCCGCATGCCGTCGAGCGCCGCCGCAGACCCCGGCTCGCCGCGCCGCCAGTAACCCTCGAGCGCCACCTCGAAATCGCGCCGGTTCTGCACGCGCTGCGTGACGTCCACCGACAGATCCCACACGCGCGCGGTCAGCGCCGCACGCGCGAACTGCACCACCGCATCGTTGGGCCGCTCCTCGAGCTCGCGCCCGAGCATGGCCAGCCCCGTCGCGCCGGCGCGCAGCGCCACGAGACGATCGAGCGCAGCGAACAGCGAGGGCTCGATCGCCGCCTGCGCCAGCGCGCGGCGCAGCTCTCGCAGCGCCCCCGCAGCCCGGATCACGCCCGGATCGACCTCGGGCGCACGCTCCTCGATGCCGCAGTGGTCACAACGCCGGCACGGCCCGAAGTACGGAAGCGGCTGTCCGAAGTAGCCGAGAAGCTGCTCCTTGCGGCAGCCCTCGTGCAGCGCATACGCCTCCACCGCGCGCAGCATCTCGAAGCGCGAGCGGAAGAACTCCCGATAACGCACCGCGGTGTGCAGCGCCGCGAGCCGAATCAGCGCCTGCCTGCGTTGCTCGGGATCCTCGAGATCGAAGCCTTCCAGCTCCTGCAACAGCGGCGCGTAGACTCCCGTGTCCTCGCGCACCCGCACCTCGCCGCCCTCGTCCGTCTCGAGCAGGCACAGCGCGGCGAGCATCGGTTTCGCCTCGAGCCGCGGCCATGGCCGCGCCCGGAATACCGAGAACGCCTTGAGTTCGAACCGCCCTCGGTCGTACTCGTAGCGGGGCGCAAACTCGCGCACCAGCCCGAGTCGGCGCAACAGCACGAGAAAGCGGGTCGCCATCTCGTCCGAGATCTCGACCGGAGATCTCGGCGCCCCCGGCTTGATCTGTTTGTATTTGACACTCCAATCGAGCTTCCAGCGCTCCTCGAGCCGCTGCCGGTCCTCCCTGTCCATGGCCTGCTCGAGAAGGCGAGCCGCGGTGGGCAAACGCTCGCGCAGGCTGCGCCACTTCGCGAGGAGCCACGCCCCGAGACCTGGAAAGCCTGCAATGTCGCGCGTGGCAAGCGCGCGCACTTCTTCGAGCGCGATCTCTTCCCGCCCGTCCTCCTCCGAGGCGAGACAACGCATGGCAAACGTCGCGAGCACGAAGAGGTCGACCAGCGGCCCGCGGCTCTGGGCCGACAGGAGGTGCACCTGCAGCCCGTAGCTGCAGACGTGGTTGGATCCGATCTCCTGCTCGTACGCGCAGCCACGATAGAACGGGTTGGCGGCGCAGGGGGGCAGGCGATGGCCGGCGGGAAACGCCTCGCGACACACCGGCGGCCGCTCGACGTGGTACAGCAGCGCATGCGCCCGCGCCCCGTCGCGTCCCGCACGCCCCGCCTCCTGATAGTACTGCTCGAGCGAACTCGCGAACCCGGCGTGCACCACCAGCCGCACGTGCGGAACGTCGATCCCCATCCCGAACGCCTTGGTCGAGACGAGCACCGCCAGCTCACCGTCCTTGAAGCGGCGGTGGAGGTCCTCCTGTTCCGCGCTCCGGATCCGACCGTGGTAGCCCTCCAACCGGAACCCGTGACCGAAATAGCCGCGGAGTTGCTCCGCAAGCCAGCCCACCCCCGTCAACCTTCGGCCGGGCAGCCACCCGTTTTTCCAGTCGCTGCTTCCGGTAAGCGGTGCATAGACGATCGCTTGCCGTGCGGGCGCGTCACCGCTACGGACTCCGAGCGACACGCCCACGACCCGCGCTGACGCTGCCATCCGATGTGCCAGCTCCGCGACGGGCTCGTCGAAGCCCTCGCGCTCGACGCTGAACGACAGCTCCACCCGGTCGAGCGTGTCCGGCAGCACGAGCGCGTCGGGGGGCAGTTCGAGCGCGGTCAGCACGTCGCGCTGCACCCGCTCGGAGGCGGTCGCGGTGAGCGCATACACCGGCGCCTGTGGCGCGATGTCGCGAAAGTGCGGCCGCAACCCGAGGTAGGCGGGGCGGAAGTCGTGCCCCCATTCCGATACGCAGTGCGCCTCGTCCACGACCCACGCGCTGACGGGAACGCGTCGGACAAGCGAACGGATCCGTCGCTGGAACCCCGCGTTGAGGAACCGCTCCGGCGTCACGAACAGAAGTTTCAGCTCGCCGCGCTCGAGCCGCCCCCACAACCGCTCCCGATCCCCGAGCGAGACGCTCGCGTCGAGCCGCTCGGCGCAACGCAGACCCATGCGCTCGAGATTGAGGACGTGGTCGCGGATCAGCGCCCGGAGCGGACACACCACGACCGATACACCGTGGCGCACGAGCGCCGGCAGCATGAAGCACACCGACTTGCCCGCACCGGTGGCGAGCACGCCGAGCGTGTCGAGCCCACCGAGCGTGCGGCCAAGCAACTCGCTCTGCCCGTTGCGCAGGGCGGCGAAACCGAAGACGCGGTAGAGCAGCGCCGCCGCCACCCGCTCCTCGACCACCTGGCCGCCCGGATCGGCGCCCCCATCGCCTTCGATCCCCCGCGCCGAGGCGGGCGCGACGCGGCCGTCGCACAGCCCGAGCCGGCCTCCGGGCGCGAGGCGCGAGAGCAGCGCGTCGATCTTGGCGGCAAGCTCCCGCTCGTCGGCGAGTGTGCCACCCACCACCCAGATCGCGTCGAGGGCGTCGAGCGCAGCGCCGTGCACGCGCTGCACATCGACCGCGGCGGGTAGCCGCAAGAACGCCTCGGCCGGCTGTCCCGCGAGCCACGGGCGCTCGACGAACCGCTTGCGCAACCCGTCCTCGCGCCGCCGCAGCCGGCGGCGGCGACGCGCCGAGAAGCGCTCGCCGGCCAGGGGACAGCTCTCGAGTTGCAGCCGCCAGCGGACCGACAGCATGCGCTCCGCCGCTGCCCGCACCGCCGCGGGAGGTGGCGGCTCGGGCGCATCCAGCCACACGCGGCGCAACCTCCCCCGCCTCGCCTTGCCCCCGGCTTCGCTGCTCGACGCGCTGGCCCCCGCGAGCTGCAGCGCCCAATACAGCGCCTCGAGCCCGTCGATCCAGCCGAGCTCGAACGCGCGCGCATAGGGGCCGAGCACCGCCATGCGCACACGCGCCGCCGCTTCCGGCTTCGCCCCCGCGCGCCCGCCGTGCTCCGCTATCGCCTCCGCCTCCAGGCGCTGCAGGACCGCCTGCTGCCCGAGAGAGAAAGCGGTGAGCCACTCGCGGCAGCGCCACTCGGCGTCGGGATCGTCCGCCCAGCCGAGCGCGAGTGCGAGCACGCCCGAGCCGAGTAGCGCCGGCGGCTCGAGCACCGCCTCGGGCGTCTCATACAGTCCCGCGTGCATGCGCACCGCGTGCACGAGAGCGGCCGGCACGCGCGCGACCGATCCCGGGTGCAGCAGCCGGCGCACGAGACTCAACATCCGGGTCGCTCTCCGACCTCGAGCCGGCGCGCGATCGCCACGAAGTCGTTCGCGATACACGGCGCGTCGGGCCGTAGCGGCCGCGCGACGACAAGGGGCAGCACGCGTTCGAGCCGCTGGAGATCACCGTCGGTCCAGCTCCCGGCGCCACGGCCGTGCACGCGCCCGTTGAGCCACACGCGGTGCCGCTCGACGTGCCGCACGATGCGCTCGAGCGGCGCGGGATCCACGGCCGCCGCAGCGCGCACCTGCGCCTCGATCGTCGCTCGCTGCGGCCGGGGCTGGGCGAACGCCCGCGCGGCAAGCAGCGTGCAGCCCTGCTCGAGCCTGGCGTAGCGCGGAGAGAAGCGCAGCGCCGGCGCACGCTCGCGCACGATCTCCACCCACAGCGCGAAGCCGAGCTCGAAAAGCCGGCGCCAGTCGCTCGCGAGGTGCTCCGGGCCGTACTCGTAGGTGAACAACCGCGGCGCCGCCTCGTGGCGCGCGCGCAGCAGCAGCACGTTGCGCACCGCGGCGAGAAAGGCGTCCCAGCCCGAACTCGTCTCCGCGATGCCCCAGCCCTCGCGCCACGCCTCGGTCTCGTCGCGAGCCGCACTCGCCGCCACCGCCACCTGCGTCCGCAGCCACTCGGCGAACACGTCGGCGAGCCCGGGCGCCGCGAGCGAGAGGGTGTCGCCCTCGCCCGGCAGCAGCGCCGCGAGGAGGCGGCGCACGCGCGCACGCGGCGTGCCGGCGCGCTCCCAGTCCCGCAACGCCCGCACCGCGGGGTGCTCACCGGAAAGCGGCTCGAGGGGCGCGAGGGCCGCACGAAGCGCCGCACCGAGACGCTCGGAGTCCTCTCGCCACAACGCCGCGGCCACGCTTCGCCGCACGCGCTCGGCCTGCTCCGGAACGCCGTCGCTCGCCGACGCGACCCAGCCCGAGAGCAGGTGCGCGAGCGCGTCCTCGGCCCGCAGCCGACGCAGCTCGAGGCGCACGCGCTCGGCGGTGTCCTGCGCGGCGGGGATCTCGCGAAACCACGCCTGCACACGCCAGCGCCGCGCGGGCTGCGCCGGGCGCTCGAGCTCGACGGTATAGACGTCGCACACCTCGCCCGAACCGTTCTCGGGCCTTTCCCCCACCTCGTCCCCCCCACGCCGGATCCACACGGCATTGTTTCACAGCACGGCGCGTGCGCGCCACGCAAGGGGGGCATGCGACCCCGAGAGGCCGCCGGCCGCCCGACGCAACGTTCCGACACGCGGTTCGTTACACCGACGTGCCCGCAGACCGCCACACGATCGCCCGCGCGCGGGAGACCGGCTTCGTCCTGTCTCCGGGGCCCCGGCGCGGCCGGCTTCGACGGCCGCCCCGTCCGCCAGGCCGGTCGCGCAGGGGTGTGACACACCACCGCATAGGATGGGCGGCTCGGCGGGGAGGAACAGCGAACATGCGTCTGCGGGACCGTTGCGTGATCGCACTCGAGGGGTTGCGGGTGGGGGCGCTGCTGCTCGGGCGGGGACTGCGGCACGCCCACCCGCAGCGGCTGCGCGGCGAGAGCACGGCGGTGTGCCGCGCGATCGCACGCGGCTGCTGGAACGGCCACTATCTCATGGCCGGCCGCGGGCACCTCAACCGCTTCTGGATCCGCGATCTGGCGATCTCGCTGCGGGGCCTGATCGAGCTCGGGCTCGCGCCCCTCGCCCGCCGCTCGATCCGCTGGGCACTCCCCTTGTGGGAGCGGGCGGGCGGGGTGACGACCACGATCGTGTTCCACCGCTTCCCGGTCGACATCTTCACCTACGCCTGCGACTCGTACCCGTTTCTGCTCTACAGCCTGCTCGAACTCGGCATGCAGCGGGAGGTGACGCGCTACCGCGCTTTCCTGCAGGCCGAGGCGCAGCGCTACCACGACGCGCTGATCGATCCCGCCACGGGCGCGGTCTACACCGATCGCGAGTTCAGCCAGACCAAGGACACGATGCGGTTTCGCGGCACCTGCACCGCACACGCCATGGCGGCGTGGTGCTCGCGGCTTCTCGACCGGATCCCGCAGCTCGACAACCCACTCGCGCCCTACCCGCTGCGGCGCACGTTGCTCGAACGCTTCTGGACCGGGCGCTACTTCCGCAACGACCTGCACACCGACCCGCCGCTGTGTTCGGCCGACGCCGGCTACTGGCCGTTCTGGTGCGGGCTCGTCGACGATCCGGCCATGCTCGAGAGCAACCTCGAGGAGCAACGAGCGCTCGGGCTCGACGTGCCGTTTCCGCTCAAGTACCACGCGCGCCGGCTGCCGGAACTCGAGGTGGGGGTGCAGCGCTGGTTTCTGCCCAACTACCAGGGCGACTCGATCTGGACGTTCTTCAGCGTGGGCTGGATCGAGCTTCTCGCCCGCGTCGACCGCGCGGCGGCGCGGGCGCACCTGCGCACCTACGAGACGCTGCTGCAGCGGTACGGCACGTGGTGGGAGGTGTTCGAGCCCGACGGCAGCGGCCCGCTGCGGGGGCGGCTCGGCCACGGCGCCGACTGGGGTATGCTCTGGGCCGCGCAGCTTCCCGGCGCGCTCGCACGGCTCGAACTCCGACGCTGAGCCGCCGGCACACCGCAGCCCCTGAGCCCGGACGCCTTGCAGCCGGTTTCGAATAACTCCTGTCCCTCCACGTCCGACGTTCCGGCCACAGTCGACACGCCCGAACCACACCCAGGGGGGGGACGAACATGCAGCAGCGCTCGAGGCGCCTTGCCCTCACGGTCAACTTCCACTTCTGGCGACCGTGCAACATGGCGTGCAAGTTCTGCTTCGCCGGCTTCGGCGACGTCGATCGAGAATCGCTGCTGCGCAAGCGGCAGCTCGTTGCGCTGACCCGCACGCTCGCAGCACGCTTTGCGAAGATCAACTTCGTCGGCGGAGAGCCCACCCTCTGCCCCTACCTGCCCGATCTCGTCCGCGAGGCCAAATCCGCCGGCGCCATCACGAGCATCGTCACCAACGGCACGCTGCTCGATGGCCCTCGCCTCGCAGCGTTTCGCGGCCTTCTCGACATGGTCGGTCTCAGCATGGACAGCGCCGAGCCGGCGACGAACCGGGCCACCGGGCGCGTGCTGCGCACCAGTCGCGAGCCGCTCGATGCCGCGAGCTACCACCGGATCGCCGACCTCGTGCACCACTTCGGCATGGCCCTCAAGATCAACACCGTGGTGTCGGCTGCCAACGTGCACGAAGATCTCACCCCGCACTACCTGCGCATGCGGCCGACGCGCGTGAAGCTGCTGCAGCTTCTGCCGATCGCGGGCGAGAACGACCGGGCAC
>RFJN01000474.1 GCA_003694875.1 Planctomycetota bacterium
GAGCGGCGGGCGGACAGGGCGCACCGTCCGGCGCGCCTCCGACCGCGTGCGTTGCGGCCTTTGCACGGCAGAAGAGCTGGTACTGCACCAACCGACCGCGGATCCGCACCCGGTTCCGGCTCCCGCCGTGGCTGCTGCGCAAGCGCCTGCCCCCGCCGGATACGCCCGCGTTCGATCGCATGATCGCGCAGTTGCTTGCGCGACTGCGGGCGCGTGGGATCGATACCTCCCGGCTCGAGCGACTGCAGCAGATCATCCTGCGACACATCGAGCGACTCCAGGGGCCCGAGCAGCTGCCCTCCTTCCTCGAGTCGCTGGGCTTCGGGGCGCCGAGGCGCGAGGATCCGCAGGCGCTCGCGCGCTGGCGCAAGGCCATGGCCGTGCGGGCGCGCGCCTGGTGGCTGCGGCTGCTCGCCTCCGAGGACCCGACGCTGATCGCCGAGGGGCTGCGCGCACGGCTCGAGGCGCTGCGCGGCTACGACGAGGCGGCCGCGCTCGCCGCCGAGGCGGCGATCGAATCGATCCACGCGCACCAGAAGCTCGTCGAGGACGTGGCGGGGACGCTGCCGCTCGTGGGCGACGCCATGGACATCGTGGCGCTCGCGCGCGGAGAGACGCTCGCCGGTGACCGCATGAGCACGCTCGACTACGTGCTGACCTCGGTCGGACTGGTGGGTGGCGAGGTCCTGCAGCACTGGCTCCGGGGGCGGGAGACCCGGCGTGCGCTCGAGGGCATCGCGCAGAAGGCGGCGGTGCTCGACGGGGCGCAGCGCGCCGCGCTCGCGCGCAAGCTCGGGATGCGTCCCGAGGCGCTCGAGCGCACGCTGCGCAAGATCGACCGCGCACTCGAGGCGAGCCGACAGGCCGAGCTCTCGCGTCTCGATGCGCTCGCACGCGAGGGGCGCGAGGCCTTCGAGGCCTCGGCC
Source organism: Planctomycetota bacterium (assembly GCA_003694875.1). GTDB lineage: Bacteria > Planctomycetota > J058 > J103 > J103 > J103. Next base: position 927 of record RFJN01000474.1, read on the forward strand.
GAGGCGGCGCGCGACGCCGCGCGTTTCGCCGCCGATACCCGCCAGGCGCAGCGGCAGCTCGAGGCGCTCGCCGAGGCGGCGGCCCGCGGCGATCGGGACGCCTTGCGGCGTGCGGTGCTCGACTGGCAGAAGAACAAGACCGCGCAGGCGCTCTTGCTCGAGGGCAAGGACCTGCCCGAGGCGATCGTGCGCCGCGGACCGGCGTTTCGCGAGCGGCTGCTCGAGGAGGTGGCGGGAGAACTCGACGGGCTGTACCGCGAGGTCGACCGCGGGGTGGCGCAGACGCTGCGCGAGAGCGACGAGATCCGCGCGCTTGCGCGCAAGCGCGGTCTCGATCCCGACGCCATCGAGATCGAGCCCCTCACGATCACCAACAAGCGCCCGGGGCAGTCCGCCGCGCGACCGCGGCCCGGTCGCGATCGCGACGTGACCTACCGGATCGTGCAGCGCCTGCCCGACGGCAGCGAGCGGGCGATCGATGTGCCGCACGAGATCGCGCGTTCCGTCTACGAGCGCGAGTTGTGGCTGCGCACCCGCGGCGAGCCGCTGCCGGACGCGAAGACGCTCGAGCGCTACGCCGAGTCGCTCGACCAGACCGTGACCTCGCGCACCCACGTGGAGGCCTACAACCCCGGCGAGGTGGCGCTCGAGGACTTCCTCGACAAGGGAAAGACCCCCACGCTGACGCGTGTCGAGGACGTGGTGGACACGGTCGAGTACAAGTCGACCCACTGGTTCGAGCGGGCGCGGCACAACCCCGATCCGATCGCGGCGAGCCGCGAGGTGGCCGAGGGCATGCGGCAGGCGACCAAGCAGTACCGCGACATCGTGCTCAGCCGCGTGCGGCAGTACTACGGCGATCGCTGGCGGCTGCACGTGCCGCCGCGGCTCGAGAAGGGCATGGAGATCTTCGATCGGGTGGTGCGGCGCGAGATCACGCCCGCGCAGGCCGAGGCCATGCTCCGGCGCATGGGCAGCAGCAAGGAAGAGGTCGTGCGTGGCATGGGCATGTTTCTCGAGGCGCTCGAGAAGGGGCCCGGTCACGCCTGGCGCAAGGCGCAGTTCCCGAGGGTGTATCAGAAGCTCGCCAGCATCCCCTTCGATCGCGGGAGCAAGGCGTGGACCGAGACCGCGCTCGAGACCGTCGAGCGCGCGCTCGCCGAGGGGCGTCTGACCGGGAGCGATTTCCTGCGGCTGCACGGTCAGATCCAGCGCGGGGTGCTCGAGCGGCTGCGGCGGATCCCCCCGGCCGAGCGACCGGCGGCCCGCCGCTGGCTCGAGTCGCTGCTCGCGCGCCGGTTGATCGGGCGCGCGACGTTCGAGTCGCTGCGTCGCGCGGTCGACGCGCCGCGGAAGGGGCAGTGAGGGGCGCCGCGGTGTCCCGGACCCGCCTTCGATGTTCTGCCGGCGTCGTCAGCGCTGGGCCACGGCGAGAGCCCCCGGGGTTCGCTCGAGAACACGATGGCGCCCGACGAGTCGGTTGTCCCGCAGAGATCGGGCGAAGGAAGGCGGCCGCACGCGGTTGCGAGCGCATGGCGGTCGGGAGCGGGTCCCCCCTCGGCTCGGGCCGGTCGGTGGGACGAACGCGTTTCGCTCGCTCGTGCCCCGCCGTGTCTCGAACGGTTCGGGGTCGCGGTCGGCAGGCAGGGGGTGGACGGGGGCAGCGCCCGTGACGGCTCGCCTCCGAGATCGCCGTGCTCGCCGGGACGAACGCTTCGAGCGTTGGCGTCTCCGAGCGAGCGTGCCTTCTGCTCGCGGCAAGCGGTGAGCGTGCTCCCGACAAAACGAGCGCTGGCGCCTGCAACGGCTGTTCGATGGGGGTCGACCAGCGGGGCCGTGCCACCTGTACGTCGGCGAGGCTGCACACGAAGCTCGGAGCACGGTGAGCCCGAGCCGACCGTTCGGACGAGGAACCGAGCGCCTCTGCCGTACCGTGACGCGGGACGTCGCGTCCAGGCACCGAGCGGGGCCGCCCCCCGCTGCGCGTCCGGGACGCACGTCGACGGGTTGCACCTGGCAGGCTCGGAGGCGGGAACCATGCACGAGACAGACCGAACGATCAACCTTGCGCGGACGACGGGCGTTGCTTCTGGGCGCGTGTGGGCCGGCCGCAATGTAGCGGTACGGGATTGTGTTGATCGATCTGGCAGGGTGGAAGTCCCGGTTGGTTCGACAGCGTAACCGTCCGTCTTGCATTGCGATGAGTGCGAC
>RFJN01000475.1 GCA_003694875.1 Planctomycetota bacterium
CCGCGATCGTTCGCCGTGCGCCGGTGGCGAACATCTACGAGGCGGTGGTGTTCGCGACCTTCGCCTCGGTGGTGGTGGGCAGCATCTTCGAGTTGCGCACCCGCAAGGGCTGGTTCGGTGCGGCGGCGGCGGTCTTCGGCGCCCTGGCGTTCATGCTCGCCGACCTCGTGCCTGCCCTCGATCCCACCATCCGGCCGCTGCAACCGGTGCTGCGCAGCTACTGGCTCAACATCCACGTCACGTGCATGCTGTTGAGCTACGGCACCTTCGCGCTCGCGTTCGTTCTGGGGCTGGCGTACGTCGCGCGCTGGTTCCCCGCGCGCGGCTATCCCCGCTGGGCGGTGGCTGTGCCGGCGGGGATCGCGGTGCTCGGGGTGGTGCTGGCGTTCGTGCCGGCGTTCGCGGGCCACGGACAGCTCCGGCTCGTGCAGTACCTGGTCGCGATGCTGCTCGCCCCGGCGCTGGCGGTGGGCACCGGCTGGGCGTGGGTGCGGCTGACCGGTGGGGGGCAGCCGATCGACCCGCAGGCGGCCGGCACCCTCCGGCAACTCGAGCGCAGCATCTACCGCGTGGTGCAGGTGGGCTTCGTGATCATCACCGCGGGCATCATCCTCGGCGCGGTGTGGGCGAACGAGTCGTGGGGCCGCTACTGGGGCTGGGATCCGAAGGAGACCTGGGCCTTCATCACGTGGGTGATCTACGGCGCCTTCATCCACGGCTACATGGCCGGCTGGTTCCGGGGTGTGCGGGCCGCGGTCTGGCAGGTGCTCGGGTTCTACGCGGTCCTGTTCACGTTCTTCGGCGTGAGCTACGTCCTGCCGGGGCTGCACAGCTACCTCAAGAGCTGAGTGCGCGAGGGGCGGGCGGCAGGGCACGCTTCAGGATCCGGTCCCGGCGGCCGCGGCCAGCCGCCGCACCGCCGCCGCGACCCGGGGCACGGGGATGCGGCACGGACCGGGCTCGTCGGGGGCGAGGACCGCGCAGCGAGACGGCGGCGAGACGGGCCCGGTGGCGGCCGGATCGCTCGGTCCGAACAGCGCCACGAGCCGGGCACCGACCGCCGCGGCCAGGTGCATGGGCCCGGTGTCGCCGGTGACGAGCACCCCGCCGGTGCGAAGCAGCGCGGCAAACGCGCGCGGCGACAGCGGCGGCAGCCGGTGGATCCGGGTCTCGGGGCGCGCAAGGCGCTCGATCCGTCCGAGCTGCCAGCGCTCGGCAGCCCCCACGGCGTGCCCGATCACGATCGAACCGGTCATGGCGAGCGCGTCCGCGAGGACGGCGAACGACGCCGCTGGCCACACCCGACCGGATCGCCCCTCGCTCCACAGCCGCAGTTCGCTCGCGCCCACGTGCAGGAAGACCCGTGCCTCGGGCGGTCCGGGCAGCGCGCTCGAGACCGCGCGCGCCTGCGCGAGGTCCTCGAGCGTGACCGTGAGTGCGGCCGGCAGCGGAGCGTCGGGTGCCGCAAGCCCGAGCACCTCGAACGCCTGCGCGTAGCGCATGCTGTGGTGGCCGTGGTAGCCGGGATCGAGAATGTCGCGCGGCAGGTAGGCGGCGCCGAGTCGGCGGGTGAGATCGCGGTAGGGGGCGCGGTCGCGCAGCGCGATGACGGTGGCGCGTTCGGGATCGAGGCCGGCGTGCTCGAGCTGCGCGGCGATCGCGGCGGCGGTGCGGCGGGCGTAGATCCGTCGTCCGAACATGCCGCGGCCGCCACGCGCCGGTACGGTGGCGTCGAGATACGGGGCGGTGGCGAGCACGGCGTCCGATGCCTGCCGGGTGACCGCCACGAGGTGCAGCTCGGGCCGCGCCTCACGCAGCAGGCGCAGGGCGCCGCTTGCGAGAAGCGCGTCGCCCATGCGCTCGAATCCGAGCAGGACGAAGGCTTTCGTGGTGCTCCAGGGCACGGCCGCTCCCGTCGTTCCCCGCGGAGCGCGCAGCGCCGCCCCGCTCGTTGCGCCGCCATGATACGGCCGCGGCCCGACCTGCGGGGCGGCCGCGCTTGTGGCCACGATGGCCGGTCTCTATACTTCCGCTTCGCGCACCGGACAGCCAGCGGGAGAGGACAGCGCTGTGGCGGGTCTCAAGGCGTTGCTCAAGGAGTTCCTGCAGTCGCCGGCGTTCGCGGAGTCGGTGGAACTCGCCGCGTTGCGCGAGCCCGCCGCCCAGGAGCTCCAGGAGCAGATCGGGGCGTTCGTGCGCGAGGAGGCGCCGTTGTCGCAGGCGCTCGCAGCGGTGGCGCAGGCGGTGCGCGCGCGGGTGGTGGTGCGTGGGCGGCAACGGCCGCTGTGGGGCTTTGGCGGGGAGGGAACGGCGCGGTTCGCCGAGGCGCTCGGCGAGGTGGGCGAGGTGCGCGAGACCGAGGAGGTGCTGCGCCGCGCGCTCGTCGGCGTCGATCTCGCCGAGCCGGCCGAGCCGCTTCGTGCCTTCGCGGCCCACGTCCTCGCGCTCTCGCAGCGGGAGGACGCGCGCGGACGGCCGGAGTTGCACGTGGGCTATGCCACCTGCTTCCTGACCTTCTGCTGGCACATCCTCTACCACCAGGAATCGCCGGTGTTCTATGGAACGAGCCACCGCGCCATCAAGGAGCTGATCGCGGCGGGGGTGCTCGAGGCACCGGGCTACTTCGCGCGCGAACTCGACGAGCGGCTGCGGGCGTTCTTCGAGGTGACGGGGCGGATCCGCGAGCTGCTGCGGCGGGTGCACCCGCAGCTCGGCTACTGGACGGTGGAGGCCTTTCTCGAGTGGTTCGCGGCGCGTGCGCGCGGACAGGCCGGCGGCGATTCCGGGCTGCTGTCCGCACGACTGCCGACGGTGGGGACGGGGGAGGCGCTGCCGGTTTCAGAGCAGCCCCCCGCGCCCGCCGCGGCGCCCGCGCCGGCGGGACCGGGCGGTGCGGCCGCGCTCGGTTTCGGACCGGTCGCTGCGCCCCAGCCCGCTGCCGCGCGGGTCGAACGCGAGCGCGAGACGGTGCAGGCGCCGGTGTTCGATCCCGTGACCCCGCTCGTGCAGCAGCTCGGGCTCCCGGAGTCGCTGCTGCGCCGCGGCTGGGAACTTCTCGAGACGCGGGGGCGGCTGTTGCTGAGCGGGCCGGTCGCGGTGGGCAAGACGCATCTCGGGCTGGCGCTCGCGCGCGCGTTTGCCGATCCGGGCTGTGAGCGCTGCGTGGTGCTGCACCCCGGACTGCGCTACGGGCAGTGGATCGAGCGGGAGACGGGACCGGGCTGGCTTGCCGATTTCGTGCAGGCGGCACACGCGCGCCCCGGCGCACGGTTCGTGCTGCTGCTCGACGAGCTCGGGGCGGTGGAGCCGGCCGCTGCGCTGGGAGCACTTCTGGCGCTGCTCGAACACCGCGGCACACCGGTACACCTTCCGCTCACGGGTGCTGCGTTTGCGCTGCCCGCGAACGTGTACGTGATCGCGACGGCCGACCCCGACGGCTCCCGGTTGTCCCGGCGCCAGCTCTGGCGCCGCTTTCCGGTACTGCAGCTCGAGCCCGAGCCCGACCTGCTGCGGCGCTGGCTCGAACAGCACGCCCCCGAGCTGGACTGGCTGGTACCGGTCTGGCGGCGGTTGAACGCCAGTATCGCGCAACAGCTCGGGCCCGAGCACCGCGTGGGACACGGTGTGTTTCTGCGCACGGGGCTGTGCGAGCGCATGGTGAAGCAGATCTGGGAGCACGAGATCGAGCCGTTGCTCGGGCTCGAACTCGACCGCGAGGCGCTCGCCCCGCTGCGGCTCGCGGCCCTGCGAGCCGAGGCCGCCGGCGCAAGCGAGCACCCGGAGCCGGCCAGCTGACCGCCC
>RFJN01000476.1 GCA_003694875.1 Planctomycetota bacterium
AGTTCGAGCAGTGTCCACAGGGTGGGCGGCGCGAGCACGATCCGGCCGGCGTGCGCGTGCGCCACGGCGTCGGCGGGACGGTACCAGCACCCCTCGACCAGTTCCCCCTCGACGGCGCGTGCCTGCTGGCCCTCGGGCAGGGGTGCGACGTAGAAGCGCGCGTCGAACCGCCGCGTCTCGACCTCCGGCGTGATCCAGCGCGACCACGGCCGGAGTGCGGCCGGATCGAGTTCGACCGCCACCTCCTCGCGCACCTCCCGCACCGCGGCCGCCTCCGGTCCGGCGTCGCTCTCATCGACGCGCCCGCCGGGGAACACGTGCGCGCCGCCGAGAAACTTCATGCCGCGCGCGCGCCGCACGAGAAAGGTCTCGAGCCCGTTGTCGCCGTCGCGCACGAGCGCCACCGTCGCAGCCGGACGCGGTGTCGGCGGCGGCCCCGGCGGGAGCTTGCCCTCGAGAAACGCCTGCAGCCCGGGCGGGAAGGGAAGTCGCCCGGCGGGTCGGTGCGCCGCTGCCATGCCGTCGTTCTCCTCGCTGTCGTGCCGCGCCGCCGGCTCAGCCCGCGCGCGCGAGCCAGGTGTCGATCCGCTCGAGCAATGCCTCGAGGTCCTCGAGCGTCATGTCGCCCATGTGGCCGATCCGGAACGTCTTGCCGCGCAGCTTGCCGTAGCCGCGGTCGATCACCATGTGGTGCTCCTGCTGCAGCCAGCCCGCGAGCGCGTTCACGTCGATCTCGCGCGTGTTCTCGATGCACGTCAGCCCCACCGCCTCGTACCCCGACTCCGGGAAGAGGGCGAAGCCGCGCTCGAGCGCCCAGGCGCGGGTGCGTTCGGCGAGCTGGGCGTGGCGGGAATACCGCGGCTCGAGCCCCTCGGCGCGCATGCGTTCGAGCTGCCGTTCGAGAGCGTAGATCTGCGGGATCGCCGGTGTGGTGGGTGTCTGGTGCCGGGCGTGCCGCGCACGGAACTCCAGCAGATCGAGATAGTAGCCACGGTTCGAGATCGTCTCGGCGCGCGCGTGCGCGCGCTCGCTCGCCACGCACAACGCCAGCCCCGGCGGCAACCCGAGCGCCTTCTGCACCCCGAGCAGCAGGATGTCGATCCCGAGCCGATCCGGCTCGATCGGCAGTGTGGTCCCCGAACTCACCGCGTCCACGAGCAGCAGCACGTCCTCGAACTCCGCCACCACCTGCGCGATCGCCTCGAGGGGGTTGAGCACGCCGGTCGAGGTCTCGGAGTGCACGAGCGCCACCGCGTCGTAGCGGCCGGTGGCGAGCGCCTCGCGCAGCGCGTCGAGATCGCGGTTGGCCCGCCCCCACGGCACCTCGATCCGATCCGCCTGCTTGCCGTTGCACGCGGTCGTCTTGGCCCAGCGGCTCGAGAACGCGCCGTTGACGAGGTGCAGGCACCGCTCGCGCACGCAGCTGCGCACCGCCATCTCCCACACCGCGGTCGCGCTCGCGGTCACGAGGTAGACCGGCTGCTCGGTCGACAGCGCCCAGCGCAACCCCGCCTGCACCCGCTCGTACAGTGCACCGAAGGCCGCCGAGCGGTGGCCGATCATGGGTGTGGCGAGCGCGGCGAGCACCTCCGGGGCGACCTCGACCGGTCCCGGAAGATAGAGTCGATCATGCGTCGAAGCCATGGCCCTGCTCCTCGAGATCGTAGATCACCAGACCGCTCGGGAACTTCGGATAGAAGTCGGTCGACTTCTGCGGCATGGTCCCGCCGGCGTGCGCCACCTCGATCACCGCCTGCGCCGGCGTGGGCCGCAGCAGGAACGCCACCCGATAGCGCTCGTCGAGCCGCTCGAGCGCCTCGGCCACCGTCCGGGTGTACCACGGCCGCACGCCCCCCTCCCCGGTGCGCAGCCCGACCGCGCGCTCGAGCAGCAGCTCGTGCAGGATCGAGACGTCGAGCCGGCGCGCCGGCGGCACGAGGTCGGCGAGCTCGGTATCGAGATCGAGCGCCGGATCGAGTGCGAAGCGTACCACCCGCTGTCCGTCGGTGGCGAGCCAGCTCCCCGGCCCCTCCGACGCGAGTGCCTCGAGCCGCGCCTCGAGCACCTCCGGCTGTGCCGGATCGGGCAGCGTCTCGATCGAGAAGCGGCCACCGGCGCGCTCGATCACCGTGTCGAGGTCGAGTTCCGGCAGCACCCGGTGGGTGGCGAGCACGAGCAGACCGGGGTCGGAGACCTCCACGAGCGCACACAACCGGTAGCGGTAGCTCGGACGCATGTCCCCCGCCGCCTCGTGCCGGCGCCGGAAGGTGACCGCGGTCTCGTAGCGGTGGTGCCCGTCGGCGATCACGCAGCTGCGTGCGGCGAGCCGCTCGCGCACCGCGGCGATCGTCGCGGGCTCGTCGACCCGCCACAGCCGGTGCCGGATCCCGTCGGGCGTCTCGAAGTCGAAGATCGGCACGCGGCCGGTCGTGGCGGCGGCGCAACGTTGCGGCACCACGCCGTCCTCGTCGCGGTAGAGCAGGAACACCACCCCCGCCTCGGCGCGCATCGCCTCGAGAAGCCGCAGACGCTCTTCCTTGTACTTGCGGTAGGTGCGCTCGTGCGGCAGCACCTTGCCCTCGCCGTAGTCGTCCGCCTCCACCACGGCGAACAGCGCGCGCCGGGTGTACGAACGCGATCCCAGCGTGAACGTCTGCTCGTACCACAGAAGCTCGGGGCCGGGTTCGAGCCCGAGCACCCCACGCTCGCGCCAGGCGCGGTAGCGGGCGGCGGCCTGCTCGTACGGGTCGCCGGGCTGCCCCTCGTCCTCGGGCAGGATCAGGCGCACGATGTTGTGGGGGGAGCGCGCGAGGTAGGCCCGCCGCATGGCGGGACTCACCTTGTCGTAGGGCTCGGAGACCTGCAGTTCGATCGGTCCGGCGACCTCGGGAACGTAGCGGACCGCCCGAAACGGACACAGTTGCGGCATGCGCGGGCCCTCCGGCGTCGAAGGCGCGCAGGATAGCCCCTCGCCCGCGAGCGCGCAACGCCGCGC
>RFJN01000477.1 GCA_003694875.1 Planctomycetota bacterium
CAGCGCCAGCGCAGCCGTTCGAGCTCGATCGTGCGCGGCAGCCGACGTGCATCGAAGCCCGGCGCCGAAGGCTCGGCGGACGGCGATCCCAGGCTCCCGATCGGGCCGGTGAGCTCGAGCTCGAGGTCGCCGATCCGCACCGACTCGACCGCGTCACGCCCCACGAGCACGTCCCCGAGCTGGAGATCGACGCCCGCAGCCTGCGCCCGCAGTGCCGCGCCCTCCGCTCCGAGCCGCACCCCCGCGAGTTGCATGCGCCCGCTGCGCCAGTCGAGCCTCGCCGCGCCCACTTGCAGCTCATGCCCTGCGAGCCGCGCCGCGAGCCGCAGCGACGTGGGCAACCACAGCACGGCGGCGGCAGCGAACAGAAGCGCAGCGATCCCGAGACCGGCGAACACGCGCCAGCACCGGCGCCGGCGGTTCGTACGAGCACGCCGCCCTGCTTCCGACTCGCTCACAGCGCCTCGCTCCGCGTCCATGCCACCGCTCGCATGGTAGTGCAGCCGCCTGTGCGCGTCAGCACCGCGCACGCTCAGGCCGGCGCGTCGTGGCGCAGTTCGGGGGGAAGATCGATCCCGCCGGTACGCCAGCGCTCGAGCTGCGTCTCCCGTTCGCGAAGCGCCCGGAATCGGGCCGCCGCCTCCCGCAACTGACGTGCGAGCCGGCTCGGCCGTTCGGCGAGACGTTGCGCGGCGCTCTCCTCGTCCGTCGTCCCGGCCGGCTCGCGCTGCGCCCGCCACAGGCCCGCGGCGACGAGCACCCCGTACTGCGCGAAGAGCACGGCCGCGAGCAGCAACAGCAGCGCCACCACGAGCCCGAGCCCGACGTCGTCGCCGCGCCAGAGCCGGCGCGCCAGCACGGCCGCCGCGGCCGCGATCCCCAGCGCGGGCAGCACGTTGAGCGCCACCGCACGCGCCGGGCCCGGCGGGGCGGCCGCCGGTGGCCGTGCTTCGGTCTCCAGCGACGCCAGCGCCTGCGCCGCGCGTCGCTCAGAACTCTCGGTCTCCAGCTCTGCACCGATCGCGCCCACCGATCGCGCCACGGCGTCGGTCTCCTGGTCCGCACGCACGAGCGCCGACTCGATCCGCAGCCGGAGTTCGGCGCTCTCCGGCTTGTCGAGCCCGTGCGCCGGCCGCGACACGAGCACGCGACGCACAAGCCGGCAGAACAGCGCCCACGGGCCGCCGGCCGCCATGCCCTGCTCGAGCGGGCGACGGCGCGCGAGCGTTCGCGAAGCTCGCCAGCGCGCCTCGGCACGCTGCTGCGCGAGGACCGATCGCAGTCGCTGGGCGATCGCCTCGAGCTGCCCGGCGGCCTGCTCGAGCCGCTCGGCGCGCGTCTCGAGCCGCTCGCCGTCACCGAGCGAAAGCTCGAGCTCGCGCAGCCACCCCCGACAGTGCGCGATCATGCCGCTGTGCTTGATCGCGCGCACCCGTTCGGCGTGCAGCCGACGCCGCAACAGCGCGTCGAGCTGCGGCAGCGCGCCGGGCTCTTCGCGCTCGCGCGCGCTCACCGCAAGCAGCTTCGGGTTGCGAAACCCGTAGCGGCGCAGCACCTCGCGGAAGTCGTCGAGCAGCTCCTCGCGCAGCCCCGGCAGGATCCGGTCGATCTGGTTCATGACAAACACGAAGTACTGCCGGCCCTTGAGCGCCCCCACGAGTTCGCACGCCGCGAGGTCCTTGTACTTCTCGGGGCTCGTCACATACAGCACGAGGTCGACCCGGGGCAGGAAGCGCTCCACGAGCGCGCGGTGCTCGAGCACGATCGAATCGATGTCGGGCGCGTCGACCACCACCTTGTTGCGCAGCGCGTCGGCACGGTGGCCGACGAGCGTGATCCGGTCTCCGAAGCCGTCGACGATCGGCAGCACGTCGCAGCCCTCGTGGTGGTAAAGCTGCAGCCGGTCGGTGTGCGCGCGCCGGGCGTGCGAGACCTCGACCACGGGCTCGCGCGCGAGCGCGTTGAGCAGCGACGACTTGCCCACGCCCGTGCCGCCGAGCAAGAGCACCACGAGCGGCTGCTCGAGCGCGTCGAGCCGCGTCTCGAGCTCGGTCAGTCGCGCCCCGACGGTATCGGCGCCGGGCCAGCCCGACAGCGGCAACGGCGGCAACAGCAGCCGCCCGGTCTGCTCGAGCCAGGCGCGCAGCGACGACAGCGGCTGTGGCCCCGCCCCGCTTCCCTCGCGCTCCTCAGACACCGGCCGCCTCGATCTCGTCGCACAGCCGCTCGAGCCGTCCGAGATCGCTCTCGCTCGCGACCTCGCGCACCGCCTCGAGAAACGGCTCGATCAGCACCGTCTCGCACACCCGGCGAAAGCGCTCGAGCCGCGCGCGCTCGAAGCGCTCGCGCCAGCGTCGCAGCCGCAGGTGCTCGAGCGCCGCGATGCCGTAGCCCGCTCCGAGCACGCCCCCCGGAAACCACAGCACGTCCCAGCCGCCGAGCCCGCCGGTCGCGAGCGCGAGCCCCACCCCGCCCGCGAGCTTCCACACGGCGGCGAGCGCACGCCCCGCCGGCCCGACCGGAAGCCGTTCGGTGTCGGGATCCGGCACCGTCTCGAGCAGCCGCCGGCCCTCGTCGCCGCGCTCGGCGCGCTGCGCCTCGAACGCCGTCTCGACCGCGCGCTCGTAGCGTTCGAGATCGTCGTCGCCGAAGAAGCGGTGCAGCAGCGCGAGCGCGAGCTGCGAGTGGGTGGCCTGCGCACGCAGCCGCGCGTCGATCCGAGAACGCAGCAGCAGCGCGAGCTGCTGCACACGCACCAGATCCTGCGCGTCGCGCTCGGCACGAAACGCCTCCCAGTCCTCGGGCGGCCGGGCGCTGTCGAGCGAGTCGGCGAACAGCCGCGTGAGCGACCGGCCCGACCAGGCGGGCAACTGGCGCACGAGCGCGCGCGTCTGGCCGGCAGCCGCGGCCCTCGGCGCGGGGATCCAGCGGTGCAGCTCGCTCGCGGCGAGTCGACGGCGCAGCGCCAACGCACTCTCGGGAAACGGCAGCGCCGCGCTCGCGCGGTACTCTCCCTCGGCGCGTGCGAGCTGCGCGAGCGCCTCCTCGACGATCTTCTGCTTGGTGCGCGCCTCGGCGCGCGTCGTCTCGATCAGCTCCCGCACCCCGCCGAGCAGCGACGCGAGCCCCGCGCGCATGGTGCGACGCTTGATCTCCAGCCGCCGGCGCGTGTCGAGAAAGGGCTGCACCAGCTCGGTCACCCGCGGGCGCAACGTCACCTCGGGGTGGCGCTCGCGCACCAGCGGAACGAAGCCGCCGAGCTTCACCCCGGCGAGCTGACCACCGAGATCGTCCACGATCGTGTTGTAGATGATCTCGTCCTCGACCTGGTTGAACAGCAGCACGACGCGCTTCTTGTGCCCGAGCACCTCGCGAATCGCCTCGACGAGCACCCGGTCCTTGTACTTCTGTGGCGTCGTGACGAACAGGCACACGTCCGCGAGGGTGAGCACGACCTCGGCCGCCGCCCGGTTGCGCCGCTCGACCGAGTCGAGGTCGGGCGAGTCGACGATCGCCACCGACTGCAGCTCCCGCCGCTCGTGGAACGACAGATACAGAAGCGGCTCGTCGCTCGGGACGGTGAGCTGCACGGGGCTCTCGAGTTCGACACACCGCGCGCCGGGAAAGATCTCGCCGCCGAGCATGCGCTCGCGCCAGCGGCGGTGCAGGTAGAGGAACGGGTGTTTGGTGGCGCCGGCGGTCACCCGCGTCTCGGTGAGCAGCATCCCCGCAAGGGCGTTGACCACGGTGCTCTTGCCCGTGTTCGTGCCCCCGCAGACCGCCACGAACAGTGGCAGCTTCATGTCGGCCGACAGCTCGGGCACGATCTTGCCGTCGAGCAGCGCGAGCGCCCGACGGCGCAGTGCGTCGAAGCGCTCGCCGAGCTCGGTGCCCTCCATGCAACGCAGCTCGCGCAATGCGGTGGCGAGCTCGCGCGTCCGGGACAGCAGCGCCCCGCTCGCGTCTCCCGTCTCGGCCGGCGGCTCTCGTCGCTTCACGGTCGCCATGGTGGCTCATGCTACCAGCGCCCTCCGGCACTGTCGCTCCGGCGGGGCCGCCCCTTGTCGCGCGCGCCCGGGCCCCCTACCCTCGCCCTCCACCGCGCGTGGGAGGACAGGACGGTGCGCATCGAACGGATCGAGCTGCGTTCGCTGGTCATGCCGCTGCGAGCTGGATTCGAGACCAGCTTCGGGCGGGTGGCGAGCCGCGAGATGGTGATCGTGGCGCTGCATGCGGACCGTCTCGTGGGCTGGGGCGAGGCGCCGGTGGCCGACCGGCCGCACTACTCCCCCGAGACCGCGAGCACCGCCATGGACGTGCTCGCCCACCACATGGCGCCGGCGATCGTCGGGCGCGGCTTCGAGACCCCCGGGCAACTGCTCGACGCGATCGCGTTCGTGCGGGGCCACCACATGGCGCGTGCGGCACTCGAGTGGGCGTGGTGGGACCTCGACGCGAAGCGGCGCGGGATCTCGCTCGCCGCAGCACTCGGGGCCGAGCGGGAGCGCGTGCCGGTCGGCGTCAGCCTCGGCATCCCCGCCGGCGACGATCTCGGCGCGCTGCTCGCCGAGGTGCACCGGCGCGTCGAGCAGGGCTACCACCGGGTCAAGCTCAAGATCCGGCCCGGCTTCTCGCGCGAGCCGGTCGCCGCGGTGCGCGAGCGCTGGCCGGAGCTCGCGCTGTGCGTGGACGGCAACGGCGGGTTCCGCCCCGAGCACACCCCGGAACTCGCCGCCCTCGACCCGTTCGATCTCCTGTTCATCGAGCAGCCGCTCGCCCACGACGATCTGCTCGAACATGCGCGACTGCGCCGCCGGATCGCCACGCCGATCTGCCTCGACGAGAGCCTCTCTTCCCCCGCGGCCCTCGACGCCGCACTCGCGCTCGGGTCGCTCGACGTCATCAACCTGAAGTCGGGGCGCGTGGGCGGGGTCAGCGCCGCGCGCTCGATCCTGCGCACCGCGCGCGAACGGCGCGTCGAGCTGTGGTGCGGGGGCATGCTCGAGACCGGGATCGGGCGCGCGGCCCACGTGGCGCTCGCCGCGTGCCCCGGCTTCACGCAGCCCGGGGACCTGTCCGCCTCCGAGCGCTACTACGAGGAGGATCTCGTCGAGCCCGCCTTCACCCTCGATGCCGACGGCTGTCTGCGCGTGCCCGACGGACCGGGCATCGGCGTCGAGGTCCGAGGTGACCGGCTCGAGCGCGCCACGCGTCGGCACCTCGTGATCGAGCCCTGAGCGGGGTCGACGGCGACGCACAGACGACCACCTGAGGCGATCGGGGCGCCGCCCACACCGCGCGGCGGCGCCGCAACACCACCCTGCGCCGCGTCTGGGGAGCCCACGCCGCCAAGGTTGCCGAACGTCTGTTCGGAGGGTACGCTTGAGCAGTTATCGGGCTCGGCGGGACGGTCTTCTCTTGGGCGCACCCAGCGATCAACGTTCGGGCAGCCCGGGCCGACTCGCGCAAGAAGGGAGAGGTCGAATCGTGCGGATGCGATCGATGGCGGTGGTGCTCGCGTGTGCGGCCATGCTGGCTGCTCCGGCCGCGCGGGGGGTCGAGCAGATCATCGGCGACGTCGACGGCTTCGGGTTCTCGGATCCCGCCAACGGCTGGGATCTCGCGTCTCTCCAGCAGGCGGGAGGCGGCCCCGCGGACGCCAACGGCGACGGGATCCTGACCGAGGGCGAGGCGATCCCCGACCTGAACGGCAACGGGAACACCGCGATTGGATCGGGCGATGACTTCGACAACCGCAGCCCGGCGGAGAAGGCCGACGCGGACGGTACCGGCGCGAAGTGGACGGACGTCACGCTGCTGACCGGCCCCTCGAGCGTACAGCCCCCGATCACCTCGCCCGGCACACCGGCCGATCCGGTGTTCGTGTTCCGGTTCCCCGTACCGACGCCGGACGATCCCGACTTTGGCCTCGACCACATCCTGAACATCGTCGCGGCCGACTTCGACGTTCCCCCGTTCACGATCACCGTCGACGGCAAGGACGTCAATGGCACCGCCCTCGGCCCCGGGATCCCGGACGGCGGGATCACGGTCACGATCGTCAACGTGCCGTGGACCGACATGCTCGACGGCAAGGTGGTGGTCGAGTTCAAGAAGATGGTCAACGAGCCGTTCATCGCGATCGACTACCTGCGGTTGAGCACCCATGCCGGGCAGGCGGGGCAGGCCGGCACCCGCTGCGCCGACGGCGATCTCACCACCGGCGTCGACAACAACGGTGACGGTCGCGACGACCACTGGGTGGTGTTCCGTCCCGACGGCGTGGTCACGCTGCCCAACGTGATCGATCCGCCGGACCAGTGGTGGCGCGGTGGCTCCGGACTCGCGGCGAACACCGGTCCCTTTCTCGGCGGAGCGACCTATCCCGTGCTCGGCAAGGGACGCTGGATCGACGGTGGAGGCACGGTGACCGGCGCAGGGCGTCCCACCGCCGACCTGGTCGGCGTATACACCTACCGTTGCACGTTCGATCTCGCCGGCTTCGCGAGTTACGTGTTCCTTGGCGAATGGGCCGCGGACAACGAACTGCGCGAAATCCGGATCAACGGGATTCCGGTATCCGGCGTGGGTTGCGCATGCGCCGCTCCGTATGTCGACAACGCCTCGGGCCAGCTCGTGACCACCGCCGGTCCGCTCGACAACTTCCAGCGCATCCACCGCTTCGAAATCACCGACCAGGCGCTGTTCCGCTTCACCCCCGACGCCGACGGCAAGGCGCTCAACACGATCGAGATCGACGTCTACAACGAGGGCAATATCACCGGACTGCTGCTCACCGGAGGTGCGGGCACCTCGGCGCCGGGAGGCCCCGCGGGCCTGCGCGGCGTTCCCATCCTCTTCGACGGCAAGCGCAACTGGAGCGACACGCTCGCGGTGCAGCCCACCGCCGGCCCGGCCGCGGCAAGCGAGAGCTACGCCGTGGTCGAACTCACCGACGACAACCGGCGTCTTCTGCTCGACGCGCTCGAACGTGCCGGTGCCGCTTTGCTGCGCCACGAGCCCGGCAGCGGCACACCCGGCGGATTCCTGCACCCGCTCAACATGCGCGGACGCTACCTCTATCTCTACCAGGCCGAGAACGACGTTCCGTGTCTGCAGATCACGCGCTTCACCCAGCGGGGCGCGTTCCACAACGTGGGACTGGTGGTGCCCGCGCGGGGCGGTCAGAGCGGGTTCCTGCTGCGGGACGTGGGCGACGCCGCGAAGCTCGATCGCTCGAGCCGCCTGCTCACGTTCGTGCCCGCCGGTGCCTTCGCGGGCGGCAGGGTTACGCTGCCCGGAAACGGAGGCACACTCGAATTCACGCCGGCAGGAGCCGTCGCACGCGACTGCAACGGGCAGCAGCCGGTCGCGTCGGCGATCTACTGGGGGCTGAGCGATCAGCCGCCCGCACTTACGGCCCACGTCGCCACCTGGAGCGGGATCGATCCGCAGACCGGTCAGCCGGTCACCGGCCGACACGAGACGCTGCAGGCCGGCTCGAACAGCCCGCCGGTGCCGCGGTGTGTGGGCGAGTTCACCCTGGCGCTCGGCGCGGACGGCACCGCGGTGCTCGACGCCGCCAAGCTCGACGCGGGCTCGTTCGACGTCGACGGCACGATCGTGCAGACCGCCGTCTCGCGCACCACCTTCTCCTGCCCCGACCTCGGGGACCAGACGGTGCGGTTCACGGTGACCGACGACGACGGGGCGAGTGCGAGCTGCGACGTGCTCGTGCACGTGGTGGACACGCAAGCGCCCGCGCTGACCCTGCCGGCCGACGTCACGATCGAGTGTGATCGTGAGCGTTTCGAGGCCACGATCGCGCCCGAACGCACCGGCAGCGCCACCGCCACCGACAACTGCGACGCGCAGAGCGCGGGCTGCCAGCGGCAGGCCGCGGCGACCGGAGGCAACCAGGCGCGCACACGAGCTCAGGACGTCGCGACCGGAAGCACCACCACGACCGCGACCGGCCGTGGCGTGCAGGGCATCATGGGCAAGGGATCGCACAGCACCATCGCCGCATCGACGAACCCCGCGCTCGTCGCCAGCAGCCCTGCGCCCTCGGGCTGCGGTGTCCAACTCAGCTACAGCGACCGGACGGTGTCCGAGGCGTGCCCGATCGTGATCGAACGCACCTGGACCGCCACCGATTCGGCCGGCAACCAGACCTCGGGGGTGCAGACGATCACGGTCGTGGACACGAGCCCGCCGGTGATCGCACTGCCCAAGCCGATCACGATCGGCTGCGGGGATCCGATCGATCCGGACTTCACAGGCGCAGCGACCGCCACCGACAGTTGCGATCCGACCCCGACGCTGCGCTACGAGGACAGCGAAGAGAGCGTCGCGGTCGATCCCGGCGCCACCGGTCCCGTGGTGTACCGCCGGATCCTGCGGACCTGGATCGCCACCGACGCCTGCGGGAACGAGGCACGGGAGGTGCAGACGATCGATATCCAGGACGCCGCCCCGCCGGCGCCCGTGTGCGTCGGGTCGCTCACGCTCGAACTCGGGTCGGACGGCACCTTGACGCTCCAACCGGAACAGCTCGCCGACGGCCCGCTCGGCGCCATGGACGACTGCGGCGTGGCGGCCGCCACCCTCAGCCGCTCGCGCTTCACCGGCGCCGACGTCCCCATGCGCGACCCCGCGACCGTCACCCTGACGCTCACCGACGTCGCGGGCCGCACCGGTTCCTGCCTGACGCAGCTCACCGTGATCGACCGGGTGCCGCCTGTCATCGAACGCTGCGTACCCGCACGCACGATCGAGTCCGCGGCGGCCTGCCGCGCGCTCGCACCCGATCTCACCTCCGAACTCGTGGCGAGCGACAACGACCACATCGCCTCGATCACCCAGGATCCCGCCCCGGGCACGGCCCTCGGCGCGGGAGAGTACGTCTTCACCTTCACCGTCACCGACGACAGCGGCAACGCCACGAGCTGCAGCACGCTCGTGCGCGTGACCGACCCGCCGCCGGTCGCGCTTGCAGACCACTACGCCGTCGACGAGGACGGCACGCTTGCCGTCGACGCGAACCGTGGGCTACTTGCCAACGACACCGACCCTGCGCAGCAGGCC
Organism: Planctomycetota bacterium; assembly: GCA_003694875.1. Classification (GTDB taxonomy): domain Bacteria; phylum Planctomycetota; class J058; order J103; family J103; genus J103. The sequence continues at coordinate 9,088 of RFJN01000477.1, forward strand.
AACGCCGCACCGACCCTCACGGCCGCCGCAGGACCGGACGCACCGGCGCACGGCAGCGTGACCGTCGAGGCGAGCGGTGCGTTCACCTACACGCCCGATCCCGACTACTTTGGCACCGACCGCTTCACCTACCGCGTGACCGACGCCTGCGGGCAGAGCGCGATCGGTGAGGTCACGATCGAGCTGCGGCCGGTGCAGGATCCGCCGACC
>RFJN01000478.1 GCA_003694875.1 Planctomycetota bacterium
CCGAGCCCCCCGCCCCGCCGCCGGCGCCGGACGCGTTCGCGCGGCCGCAAGGCGGCGACGCTGCCGCCGCCCGATCTGCTCGAACCGCCGGTGCGTACCGGCGCCGGCGCGCACGAGGCCGAACTGCGGCGGCAGGCGGAGGTACTCGGCCGCACGCTCGCCGACTTCCGGGTCGAGGCGCGGGTGGTGAGCGTCGAGCGGGGGCCCAACATCACGACGTTCGAACTCGAGCTCGCCGCCGGGGTGAAGATCAACCGCATCGCGTCGCTCGAGCAGGACCTCGCGCTCGCGCTCGGGGTGCAGAGCGTGCGCATCGTGGGGCCGACCAAGGGGCGCTCCACCCTCGGGATCGAGGCGCCCAATCCCGAGCAGGAGATCGTGCGGCTCTCGGAGCTGATCGGATCGCGCGAGTTCTCCAGCAAGCAGCGCGCGGTGCCGCTGCTGCTCGGCAAGGACGCGCGCGGCGCGCCGCTGATCGCCGACCTCGCGCGCATGCCGCACCTGCTGATCGCGGGCGCGACCGGCTCGGGCAAGAGCGTGTGCACCAACGCGATCATCGTGAGCATGCTGCTGACCCGCACCCCCGCCGAGGTGCGCATGATCCTGATCGACCCGAAGATGGTGGAGCTCGCGCTGTACGACAAGATCCCGCACCTGCTCGCGCCGGTGGTCACCGACATGCGCCAGGCGCCGGCGATCCTCGAGTGGGCGGTGGAGAAGATGGAGCAGCGCTACAAGCTGCTCAGCCGCGCGGCGGTGCGGCATATCCGCAGCTACAACGCGCTCGGCAGGAGCAAGCTCGCCGAGCGGCTCGGGGTGCCGGAGAGCGAACTCGAGGAGCGCGCGATCCCGTGGCACATGCCCTACATCGTGGTGGTGATCGACGAGTTCGCCGACCTCATGTGCGTGGCGCGCAAGGAGGTCGAGACCTCGGTGGTGCGTCTCGCGCAGAAGTCGCGCGCGGTGGGCATCCACCTCATCCTCGCCACGCAGCGACCCACCGCCGACGTGATCACCGGCCTGATCAAGTCGAACATGCCGTGCCGGATCGCGTTCCAGGTCGCGAGCAAGCTCGACTCGCGCACGATCATCGACCGCAACGGCGCCGAGACGCTCGTCGGCCAGGGCGACATGCTGTATCTGCCGCCGGGCACCTCGCGGCTCGTGCGCGCGCAGGGTGCGTACGTCTCGGACGAGGAGGTCAAGGCGGTGGTCGAGCACGTCAAGGGCGGCCACGAGCCGGAGTACGACGCGGAGCTGCTGCGGGCGGGGCGGCCCGGCGCGGCGAGCGCCGCGCCGAGCGATCCGCTGTTCGACGACGCGGTGCGGATCGTGCTCGGCACCGGCCGCGGCAGCGCGTCGCTGCTGCAGCGGCAGCTCGAGATCGGCTACAGTCGCGCCTCGCGGCTGATCGACCAGATGACCGAGCAGGGCATTCTCGGTCCGTTCAAGGGCTCGAAGGCGCGCGAGATCCTCATGACGCTCGAGCAGTGGGAGCAGATGCGCACGAGCGAGGCCGACGCGTAGCCGGTGCCCGCGCCACTCGCTACCATGGGCGGCGGTTCGCGGCCGGAGGAGGCGGACAGGACATGGCGAAGGGCTACGAGGCGCACCGCGAGCGGCTCGAGGCGATCGCCCGGCTCGGCAAGCCGCTCGCCCGACGCGCCGGACGGCGCTGCGAGTGGTGCGAGGCGGAAGCCGGAGGCGAGCACGGCGATCTGCGGCCGTACGACCACGTACCGGACGCCGAGCCGTCGCTCGATACGCTCGCGCTGCTGTGCGCGCGCTGTCGCGGGCTGATCGAGGGGGAGCGCGCGGACCCGCGCGCGCTTCGGTTTCTCGAGGGGGCGATCTGGCACGAGGTGGCGGCGGTGCGCGAGCCGGCGGTCGCACTGCTGCGCACCCTCGATGCCGACTGGGCGCGCGAGGCGCTGGAGACCGCCGGACTGTGAGCACGCCGGCGAGCGAGCGCTTTCTCGCCCTCAAGGTGATCCTGCTGCCGCGCGACACCAACGCGCACGGCACGATCTTCGGCGGGGTGATCCTGAGCCACATCGACCTCGCCGGCGCGGTGGAGGCGCGCCGGCACACCCGCCACCGCGTGGTGACGGTCGCCATGCGCGAGGTCGAGTTCCACGAGCCGGTGTACGTGGGGGACGTGGTGTCGTTCTGGACGCGTCTCGTGCGCACCGGCACGACCAGCATCGCGGTGCACGTCTCGGTCGAGGCGCAGCGGGCGAGCGATCCCGCAACGTGCGTTCAGGTGACCGAGGCGGAGGTGATCTACGTGGCGATCGACGAGGCGGGCCGCAAGCGCCCGATCGCGGACGACGGGTGACCGGCGCCGCGCGCGGGATCACCGGCGCTCAACGTCGCGGCCGGCGCGCCGACCCGAGACCGAGCGCGACAGCCGCCAGTGCGAGCAACGCCACGGTGCCCGGCTCCGGCAGGCCGACCGCCTCGGGTGCGAAGCCGGCGATGAAGTCGGCGTACGCCCCGGGCCTCGTGTCGACGTAGATCTCGCCCCAGCTCGAGTTGGTGCCAGGATTCGCGTCGGGCAGGCCCTTGAACCCGAAGCCGTAGGAGGTGATGCCGAGGATCTGCCAGCGCCCGTTGACGAGCACGAAGCTCGGCCCGCCCGAGTCGCCGGGCGCCGCTCCAACTTCGTCGGCGCCAAACCCGAGATCGTTCGCACCGAAGAAGAAGTGACCGAACGCGTCGTTGGCCGCGAGGCCGCTGTCGAAATCGTACGACAGCCCGGTGAGCGGGTCGGGCAACCGGCTACCGCCGAAGGGGTTGCTTCCATTGCCGAAGGCCCTGACCACCGCTCGGGCGTCGAACTCGTAGCGGTTCAGACCGGCGCGCTTGGTGCCCGAGCTGCCGGCGACCGATCCCGTCCCGCCATAGCCCTTGAGGCCGTAGCCCACCTTGATCGTGGGCTGGGCGAGCAGCGCCGGATCGGTTCCGGTGTACACCTCGTAGCGCGGCACGTCCACGGGCACGGGCGTTGCGAGTTCGATCAGCGCGAGGTCGCCGCCGTCGGTGGCGTTGCCGGTGTAGCTGCTGTGCACGATGAACGTGTTCGACTGGCGGGTGATCGTGCCGCTCTGCAGCGTCCACCTCGCCTGCACGTTCGTCACGTTCACGTTGCCGGTGCTGTCGGTGACGCAGTGCGCGGCCGTCAGGATGTAGCGACCGCCGGCGAGCAGCGCACCGGTGCAGCGGATCGAGCCGTCGAAGATCAGGTCGGCGACCCCGTCGTGATCGAGCGCGACGCCGAACGTGCTGCCGTAGACGGGAGCGCCGGCCGAGGTGGTGTGGGTGCCGTTGCCGTCGGAGGTGACGTACAACGGCTGCGGATCGGCGAGCGAGACCGAGCCCACGGGGCTCAACGCGGTGCCGAGATCGACCGCGAGTTCCTGGTAGCCGGCGATGGAACTGCCGTCGAGACCCGGCTGCAGGGTCGCGCTGGTGTGCAGAGAACTTGCGAAGGCGGACGCGGCGAGCAACACGGTCGCAAACAGCGCGGCGGCCCATCGCCAACGCTCCGGGCAGAGCAGACGACGAGAACGCGGCATGCGAAGATCCTCGGGCTGCGGTTTGCGTTTCGAACGGCCTCCCCCCCCCGCACGGCCACGCAAGTCTACCGGACGGTTGCCGGGGTGTCGAGTCGTTCTCGGGTGCAGCCTCGTCCAACGCGGCGGGGAACGCCAGGACCGGCAGACGACTACCACGAAACGGTTGCCGTGACCCGTCGCCCGGAACTTCGAGAAATCCCGAGGGGTGCGGCCACGGCAATTGCCGCCACACGTTCCGTTCGAATACGGCAAGCAGAGACTCCCTCGGGTGAACCGCGGAGGCGTCTCGACCGTCCGCCGCCGGACGCCCACCGTTGCCGCGACTCGCGCCTCCGAGGTAGCACCGCCCCGAGGCCGGCGAGCACGACCCTTGCCCCGAGCCCCACGAGCACACCCAGCGCCGGTTCCGGCCCACGGTTCTCGCTCATGCCCGGCTCGCCTCGCCTTCCCGAACGCGCGGGCAGGATAGCCGCTCGCGCGCGCGGGCAAAAGGCGACCGGGCGCTGCCACCGGCGGGCGCGCTTCGGTATGATCGGGCGCATGGACGAGCAGCCACCGGCGGGGCCCTCGCCGGCCACCGAGACCGAGACCGACGCCGAACTCGTCGAGCAGGCGCGCGGGGGTGAGACCGCCGCGTTCGAGACGCTGTTCGAACGCTACCGCGACCGGGTCTACCGCGTCGTGTACGGCTACGTCGGCAACCGCGAGGACGCACTCGACGTCACCCAGGAAGCCTTCCTCAAGGCGTACCAGAAGCTCGCGGGCTTCAAGGGCGAGGCGCGCTTCTCCACCTGGGTGACCCAGATCGCGATCCACCGGGCGATCGACGTGCGACGGCGCCGCAAGCGCCGCAAGGCGAGCTCGCTCGAGGAGCAACACGACCGCGACGACCTCGCGCGCCTTCCGGGCCGGGGCTCGCCGCGGCGCGGACCCGGTGCGCGGCTCGAGGAGGCGGAGTTCGAACAGAAGCTGCGCGAGGCGCTCGAGCAGCTCAGCGACAAGCACCGCACCGTGTTCCTGTTGCACACCCAGCAGGGGCTCGCGTACAAGGAGATCGCCGCCACGCTCGGGATCTCGATCGGAACCGTCATGTCGCGGCTGTTCTACGCGCGCAAGAAGCTGCAGAAGGCGCTCGAGGACTACCTCGGGCCCGCCGCCCGCGCCCGTGCGGCCATGCGGACGAGGCGGCGGCAGCCGAAGCCGGGCGAGGGTGAATGAAGGGGCGCGCTCGCGCGTCTCAGGGCACGAGGGACACAGGTGTGCCGTCGCGGCACGAGGCTCGGGGGGGGCGACGACACGACCAGGGAGGTGTGAGGTGACAAGCGTGCGCAGCCAGCAGGGCTGTCCTTCCGAGCGGCGGCTGCATGCCTGGTGGGACGGGGAACTCGACGCGCACAGCAGCGCCGCGATCGCGCGCCACCTCGAGCGCTGCGCGCCGTGTGCGCACCGGATCGAGCGGCTCGCGGTGCTCGAGGAGGTGAGCGCCCGGGCGCTCGCCCCACCGCCGGTCGACGCGGCGACGTGGCGGGCGCACACCGACGCGCTGCGCGAGGCGATCGAACGCACGCGCGAGCGACCACCGGTGGTGCGCCTCGGCCGCTGGCTCGGAGCGCTCTCGGCCGCCGCTGCGGCGGTGTTGCTCGCGATCACCGCGATCGTGCTGCAGACAGCCCGCCACGAGCCGGCACCGGTGCTCGCGTTCGAGTCCGGAGCGGGTGCCAATACCGCCCACGTGCTCGAGCTGTCGGTCGATCCGACCGACGGCTATAGTGCGGGCGTCATGTTCCCGCGCGACGACAGCGAGCCGGTCGTGATCGTGCTGACGCGGTCGTAGCGCCGCGCGGCGGAGGGAAGGAACGGAGTCCATGGGCAAGCTGGGTGCAACGCGTTCGTTGGCGGTAGTGCTGGGGGCGTGTCTGGTGCTGACCACGGCGGCACAGGCCGCCGAGACGGTCACCGTGCAGGTGGTGCAGATCCGCGCCACGGGCTCGGGTGGCAGCAAGACGATCGACCCCGCGTTGCGCGGGCTGTCGCGCCAGCTCTCGCGCTACCCCTACCGCAGCTACCGGCGGGTGGGCTGGCGCGCGTTCGAGTTGCAACCCGGCGCGCAGGCGGACTACCCCCTCGCCGAGGGCGGCTTCGTATTGCAGCTCCGGCCGGGCGCACCCGACGCAGCGGGCTTCATCCCGCTCTCGGTCACGATCCGCGATCGCAAGCGCCGAGCGATCCTGCGCACCCAGCTACGCATCAAGAACGGCGGCACGAGCCTCGTGATCAAGGAGCTCGCGAGCGGCGACGGCGCGCTGATCCTGGCGCTCACCACCCGCAGCCGCTAGCGACGCGCAGACGCAGGGCCGGCTCCGGATCGGTTCGCTTCGCGTTCCGCGAGCCGACCTCCCCCACCGCACGGCGAGAGCGGGCCGCGAGGGTGCTGTCCGACGATGCCGCAACCCGGCACGGGTCCGTCGCGCCGCTGCCGTCTCCCACGCGGTGGTGTACGAGGGTGCGGGGCACCGGAGACTCGGAGCAAGAGCGGCGTTCGGCGGTGCAAGGCAATCCCCGATCGCGCCCGTCCCTTGCACCGATCCAGGCCCGCGTGGGCGGGGTGCGTGCCCAGGCCCCTGACGGTGCGCATGCGACCGATCCGATCCGCAGGGTGCCGCAACCGTTGCGTGGCCTCCGCCCGCTGCGTCACGCGAGGCCGCCGGATCGGACCGCGCCGCCGGGCCGTCGCCCCTCGTTCCCCGCAACCGTCTACCCTCGCCAGAACCGGAATTCCCGGCTTCCTGGGTTCCTCATGATCCTCCCCCCTCCTGCGATCCGCGCGATCCCCGCGCGCCGCGTCCGGACCGAGACGACCACGAGCACCCCGGCAACCCGGAAGCCGCGGCAGCCGAACTACGGGGTGGCCCACCACAGCGCGTACAGCCGCGGGCGGGCGTGCTCGAGCAGCTGCGCGAGCGACAGCTCGGTGCGCTGCGGCGCTCCGAGCCGCGCCTCGAGCCAGCCGAACAGCCCGGCGCGCTCCTCGTAGCGCACGAGCCGCGCGCGCTCGACCTTCGCGAGCTGCTTCGCCTGCCCGAACGCATCCTCGAGATACCCGATCGCGTCCACGAGCTTGTTGTCGAGCGCGGTGCGTGCGGTGTAGATCCGACCGTCGGCGAGCTTGCGCACCGCCGCCTCGTCGAGCCCCGCGTGCGCGCGCCCCTCGGCGACGATCCGCACGAAGCGCTCGTACGCCTCGTCGATCGTGGCCTGCACGATCCGGCGGTGCTCCGGGTTGGGCGGCTCGAACGGATCGAGCAGGTTCTTGTTCTGTCCCGAGGTGAGCGTGACGGGCTCGACGTCGAGCCGCGCGAGCAGCTTCGAGACGTTGAAGCTGCGCAGGATCACGCCGATCGAGCCGGTGATCGTGCTCGGCTCGGCGACGAGTCGGTCGCACGCACTCGCGACGTAGTAGCCGCCCGAGGCGCACACCCCGCCCATGCTCACCACCACGGGCTTGCCGCTGCGCTCGCGGAAGGTGCGCACGAGGTGCCAGATCCGGTCCGAGGTGGAGACCGCGCCGCCGGGGCTGTCGATCCGCAGCAGCACCGCCACCACCTTCTCGTCCTTCTCGGCGGCGCCGAACTCGCGCTCGAGCCGCTCGACGAGCCGCCGGCGGATCGGCAGCAGCGCCGAGCCCGCCTCGACCTCGTCGAGGATCACCCCGCGCAGCTCGATCAGCGCCACCTTGGCCTCGCCCTCGCCGCGCACGGTGCGTTCGCGGATCGGCCCCTCGGTCGCACCGGCGCCGAGCATGGCGAGGAAGCCGAAGTTGGCGAGCACGCTCACCCCGAGCGCGACAAACAGCAGCAGCGCGAGCGCGACGAGACAGCCCGAGCCGCGTCGGCGCTCGGGCGGCGCACTCGCCTGCGCTCCGGGGCCCGAGCTGCCCACCTCATAGACCGGTTCCATGCCATGGCTCCTCCCCGCGGTGGACTCGCCATGCTAGAGCCGCGACGGGCGGGTGTCGATAGCGTCGTTGCGCGCGGGGGGTGCATGGGGTGTCGCTCCCGCGCCCCCTGTACCGACCTGCCTGCCGGGCCTCCCATGCTCTGCGCCGGGATCGAAACGACCATGAGGAACCCAG
>RFJN01000479.1 GCA_003694875.1 Planctomycetota bacterium
GCGCGGCAGGGGAGCGGGAGTTGTCGTGTCGCCGGGCGCCACGGCCACCGCGTTCAGCTGGCGGTGTACCAGGCGACCTCGCGGTTCTTCGCCTTCCAGAACATGTGGTGGATCTTCTCGACGGTGGCCATGAGCTGCTCGGCCTTCTCGAGATCGACGTCGTACTTGCACGCCGAGCAGAGCTTGGCCGCGTTCCAGAAGGTCTCGTGCAGGTCGGGGAACTGCTCGAGGTGCTGCGGCTTGAAGAAGTCGGTCCACAGCACGAGCAGCTCGGTCTTGCACAGGTGCGCCTGCTCTTCCTTGATCGCCGTGTAGCGCGAGAAGGTGTTGTGGTAGGCGGCCATGGCGGCCTTGTCGCCCGCGGCGGGCGGTTCGAGCGCGAGCAGCTTCTTCGTCATGGAGAGCACCGCCTCGGCGGCGACACGCGCCGAGCAGGGGTCGTAGACGCCGCAAGGGCCGTCGCAGTGGGCCGAGACCGTCTCGGCAGGCACGAGGCGATTGAGCGTGCGCAGCAGCCAGTTTTTCATGGCGATTCCATCCTCCCAGGGTTTCCAGGGTTGCGGCATGTGGCCGGCGTGCGGGACGCGGCCCCGGTGCGCGGTCGTGTCGGTTGATCCGGGCTGCGAGCGTAGCGGTTTCGCGGTGGCAGTGCAACCGCGGCGGACGCGTGCCCGGAGCGCCGGGCCCTTTCGTTGGGGGCCGATCGGAAGCGCTGGCGTGGCGTGGCGAACGGCTCTCGCGGTCGGGCGGGGCGTGTGCGTCGGCAAGGACGGAACCGAAACGCGACGCGCCCCGAGGGGTCGGGGAGCGTTGCCCCGGCAACCGATTCGGAACTCGCCACGGCGCCGCGGTTCGCACGCCGCAGGGCGCGGACGGACACGTTGTGGCGCCGGGCCGTGCGGCCACCTCCCGCGCCGAGTCGGACGGCGAGACGTCGCCACGCCCCGCGTCTCCGGCCTGCCTGGGCGGCGTTCGCCGCGCTATTCGTATTCGTAGGGATCGTCCTCGTCGATCGTCGGGTCGTAGCGGTCGGACTGCGGCCCGAGCCGGTCGGCGGCCCGCTGCCAGGCGTCGCGGGCGGCGGCGTCGTTCGCCACGCGGCCCTCCCGCAGCGCCGTGGTCAGGATCGTGTGCGCCTCGAGAGGCAACAATGCGCCGAGGTGGTTGGCGAAACGCTCGATGTCGACCGGGTCGGTGAGCGTCCGCAGACCGTGGTCTACGAAGCTCCCGTTGCCGGCGGCCGCCGCCTGCTGCTGCAACGACGCGGCGAGTCGCTGCTCCTCGACCACCTCCTTCCAGACCGGTCGCGCTGGCTCCGGAACGCGGGAGAGGAAGGAGGGCGAGGATACTCGTTCCTGCAGCCCGGCGACTCCCGCCTCGGGATTGTCGTGCAGCGCGAGCCGGGCGAGGTTCCGGATGCCGTCGGGATCGGTGGTGTACCGGACCCCGTACTCGAAGGGCTCCCCGTCGAAGCCGGCCTCGAACGCCTCGTACTCGAGGTTCTCGCGTGTGTGGGCCACCCGCAGTTCCGTCGCTCGCTGCAGCGCCGCGGGATCGTGCGCAATGCTCGGATCGCCGGGAGCCCCACCGCCGTGCATGGACCGCAGCTTCGCCTCGAAGATGGCGCTCTGCGTATCGGGGGCGGTGGTCGGCGCCTCGGGGGACGAACTCGACGTCTCGCCGAGTGCGCGATCGAGCTGTGCAAGCGAGGCGGCGTCGATCACCCCGGTCGGCTCGAGTCCCGCGTCGCGCTGCCAGCGCGCGACCGCGCGTTCGGTCCCGCGGCCGTACAGCCCGTCGACCGGTCCGTCGAGGTAGCCGAGCCGCGCGAGCGCACGCTGCACGATCTCGACCGGCTTCCGGTAGCGGCTCGGTGCGAAACCCAGGGACTCCGAGCCGTCCAGAATCGCGGCGAACTCGTCGCGAAACGGTTGCAGCGCCGCGCTGCCGAGTTCGACTGCCGGTTGCTCCGCGGCGGACTCCGTCCGAGGCGGCTGCGGCTCGATCGGACGGTGTGCGAAATGTTCGACTCCGCGGATCATGGCTCTCCTCCCGGATCGGTCGTTCGGTCGTTGCTGCGCCAGGCCCGGAGGGTACCGGCGCCAACTTGCGGTCTTTTGGTATAGTATCAAGGGACGGTTCATTATAGCGCGCTCGGCACCGAGGTTGTCAAGAACCCGTTCGTCGGTCCGGGAGGCGGTTGCGGTCGGCCGAGGCGTTCGGTGACAAGGGGCTCGCGGTGCAGCTCGAGGACATGGTGCGCGACGAGACCGCCCACCTCGAGGTGACCGAACGGATCCTGCGCGGCTGTTCGAACTGAGAGCTCGCCACGGCGCGCCGGCGGGGGGCGGGTCGCAGGGCGGCGAGCGCGCGCTCCCGCCCGATCCGCCCCTCTGCCGGCCTGGCGACGGCGCGGGAGCGTCGCCGGCACGCCCGTCTGCGCGGCGTCTTGGCGTTCCGGCGTCGTGGTGGCGCAGCGCAGAAAGCCGATCGCGCCGCTACCGGTCTTCCGCCGATGCGTCGGAGCCCGGCAGCCCCGGCCCGAACAGCAGCGACTCGATCGCGCGCAGATCGAAGCCGCCGTCCTGCACGAGCATGCCGAGCACCATCCGGCCGAGGCGGGTGAACTCGAGCAGCCCCTCGAGTCGCTCGGTCCGGAACGCCTCGAGCGAGGCCGCTGTGTCCGGATCGCTGCTCGCCTGTTGTGCGGCCTCGCTGCGCAGCTGCTCCACGCTCTGCTGCAGCGCCGCCTCCGTCTCGTCGAGCAGCTTCGTCTCGCGTTCCTGCATGACGCGGAAGACCATCTTCCACAGATCGGTCTCCGCCTCGTAGAAGTCCTTGCGCTCGCCGGGCACCCACACCTTGCGCACCACGCCCCAGCGCTGCAGCTCGCGCAGGTGCATGCTCGCCGCTCCTGCGCTCACCGCGAGCTGGCGCTGGATCTCGGCGGCCGGCAGCGGTTCGGGCGAGAGATACAGCAGCGTCCAGATCCGGCCCAGGTGCCGCGAGAAGCCCCAGAACTCGATCACCCGCCCGACCGCGTCGCAGGCGCGAAGCACCGCCGGCAGCTCGCTCACCGCACCGCTCCTCTCCCCCTCGTTCCGCCTGGCCACGATGCTGCTCCCCCCCACCGATCCCGTGTCGCCCGCGCCGCGGCCGCACGGGCCGCCACCCGATGGAAACGATCCAACCCTACTGGAACGGGGAAGCTCGGGCAAGCGTACGACGGTGTTCGGAGCCCGTGCTTGACAGCCGGGTGCGGCACGCTACCGTGACCTTCAAAAGATTTTGAATGTTCACGGGGGAGGTGGGCGTGCTGGAGGCGACGGTGGAGCGCGCGCGGACGAGCCTGCTCGATCTCGGCCGCCGCGAACGGGTGGACGGGATCGAGAGCGCACTCGCGGTGCTCGGCGAGGCGTTCGGAGTGCGGCTGGCCGCGATCGAGCGCGAGCTGCACGCGCTCGTGGAGGGCGGCGACCTCGCCGCCGCGGCCGCTCGCCACCTCGTGCGCGCGGGTGGCAAGCGCGTCCGGCCGCTTCTGTGTCTGCTCGCGGCGCATGCGGCCGGCGACGGGCCCGGCCCGGCGACGGCGGTCGCCGCGATGGCGGCCGAGGCGGTGCACGGCGCGACGCTGTTGCACGACGACGTGATCGATCTCGGCGAGCGCCGTCGCGGGGTCGCGGCCGCGCGCGTCGTGTTCGGCAACGCCGCGAGCGTGCTCGGCGGCGATCTCCTGCTCGTGCGCGCACTCGAACGGATCGAGCACACCGCGCCGGCGCTGCTCGTGCCGCTGCTCGCGGTGATCGGCGAGATGATCGAGGCCGAGGCGCTGCAGCTCGCCCATCGCGGCCGGGTGTGGGTCGAGGAGACGGACTACCTGCGGATCGTGCAGGGCAAGACCGCGTCGCTGTTCGGCTGGGCGGCGCGCGCGGGCGCCTGGACGGCCCGGGGCTGTGACGGGGCCGAGCGCGAGCGTCTCGCGCACGCGTGTGCCCGCTTCGGTCGTGAACTCGGTGTGGCGTACCAGCAGCTCGACGATCTGCTCGATCTCGTGGGCAGCGGCGAGCGGCTCGGAAAGAGCCTGCTGAGCGACGTGCGCGAGGGCAAGGCGACCCCGGCGCTGCGCCCCGCGCTCGCGCTCGACCCGGAGCTCGAGACGCTGCTCGCCGAGGCGGGGCGCGAGGCGACGCTGCCCGAGGGGCTCGGTGCGCGGGTGCGTGCCGCGGTGATCGCAAGTGGGGCGCCGGAGCAGGTGCGTGCGCGGGTGCGCGCGCACACCGCCGCCGCGATCGAGGCGATCGAGACGCTGCCCGACACGCCCGGTCGGCGCGGTCTCGTCGAGCTCGCGGCGGCGCTGCTCGAGCGCGAGAGCTGACGGGTAGCGCGCACCGGGTGCAGCCGGCGGGGCGGACGGGAGGACAACGCATGGCGAATCGGTTCGCAGCGGCCGGTCACGAGAGCGCTGCCGCCGTGAGCCCCGGCAGCCCGTCGGGTGGGCTGCACCCGCGGGTCGATCGCGCTCCGGGGGTGGTCTCGCTCGGCGACGGGGTGCAGATCGGCGGCGGACGACCGGTGCTGATCGCCGGGCCGTGCGCGGTCGAGAGCGCGGAGCAGATCGAGGCGGCGGCAGCGCTCGTGCGCCGCGCGGGCGCGAGCGTGCTGCGCGGCGGCGCCTTCAAGCCCCGCACCTCGCCCTACGCCTTCGCCGGGCTCGGCCGGCGCGGTCTCGCGCTGCTCGGGGAGGCGGCGCGGCGGCACGGCCTCAAGGTGGTGACCGAGGTCATGGATCCGCGCGAGGTCGAGGCGGTCGCCGAGGTCGCCGACCTGATCCAGATCGGGGCGCGTTCCATGCAGGCGTTCCCGCTGCTCGCGGAGGTGGGCCGCACCGGCCGACCGGTGCTGCTCAAGCGCGGGTTCGCCGCGACGGTGCGCGAGTGGCTGCTCGCGGCCGAGCACCTGTTCGCCGCCGGCGCACCCGGCGTGGTGTTGTGCGAGCGCGGGATCCGCACCTTCGAGTCGGTCACGCGCTTCACCCTCGATCTCGGCTCGGTCGCCTACCTGCGTCGCTGCCACGGGCTGCCGGTGATCGTGGACCCGTCGCACGCCGCCGGTCGCGCCGACCTCGTGCTGCCGCTAGCGCGTGCTGCGCTCGCGCTCGGCTGTGACGGGGTCATGCTCGAGGTCCACCCCCGGCCCGAGACCGCGCGCTGCGACCGCGCCCAGGCGCTCGACCCCGCGCAGCTCGCCGCGTTCGCCGCCCAATGGGAGCGCGTGCCGTGGTGACCGGCAGCGCGAGCAGCGTGGCCGAGGCAGCTCCCGGGGTGCGGTGGCTGGAGACGGCCGAACAGGCGCTCGCGGTTGCGCGCGAGCGCGGCCGGCCCGTGCTGGTGGTCTGCGAGCGTCGGCAGCACACCGCTTCCGTGCTGCCGTGGCTCTGCGCACGACTCGCCGCTCGCCCCCGCGAGCCGTTCGCCTGTCTGGCGCCCGGGCTGCCGTCGCAGCCGGACGCCTTCCCGCCGCCGCTTGTGCCGCCGCTGCCCGCGGTGGCGGGGATCGGCGTGGCGCTCGAGCTCGAGGCGGGGGGAGCGCACGAGGCGCAGCGGCTCGTCGAGGCCATGGAGCGCGGTGAGCGCGACCTCGTGTGTCTCGACGGCGCCGCGCCGCCGCGGTGGCTCGGCGGCTGGGCGTTCGACGGCCAGCGTTCCGGCGGGCTTCCGGGGGCGTGGTTCTTCCTGCCCGCGCTGCAGGCGCGCGCCGAGCCCGACGCGGGGCTGCGGATCACCGCGACGCTGCGGGTGCGAC
>RFJN01000480.1 GCA_003694875.1 Planctomycetota bacterium
CTGCGGCTCGGGATCTACCGCCCGTGGTTCGAGGACGCCGATCCCGCCGTGGTGACCGCCTGCCGCTCGCTGTGCGAACGGCTCGAGGACGCGGGCGCACGCCTCGTCGAGATCGAGATCCCCGAGATCGGCCTCGTGCAGCCGGTGCAGGCGGCCACGATCACCGCCGAGATGGCCACCGCCGTCATGAAGATTCCCGCCGCCCTCCGCAGCCGCTTCGGCCTCGACGTGCGGCTGCTGCTCGCGCTCGCCGAGGGGCTGTCCGCCAACGACTACGTGCACGCCCAGCGGCTGCGCCACCGCATCTGCGGCCACTTCCTCGAGGCGTTCGCCGAGGTCGACGTCATCGTCACCCCCAGCACCGCCTCCACCGCACCGCCGGTGCCGCCCGACGCGCTCACCACCGGCGAGTCGAACTTCGACGTGATCGACCGCATGATGCGCTTCGCCCCAGCCGCCAACCTCACCGGCCACCCGGCGATCTCGATCCCGGCGGGCTACGACGAGGCCGGACTGCCCATCGGCCTGCAGGCGATCGCCCCCCCGTGGCAGGAGGCGCGTCTGCTGCGGCTCGCGGTCGCCGCCGAGCGACTCGTCGAGCGGCGCCGACCGGCGGTGCACTACCGGCTGCTCGACTGAGCCGGCGGGCCCGGCAGCGAACCCTGCCCACGTACCCCGCCCTCGAGCCGCCCCGCCACCGGCTTCGTTCGCCGCGAACCGGTCGCTACAATCGCGCCCGAGCCGCGCGACGGCTCGCGGTCCGAGGAGAACGCCGGTGCGCTGGGTGCGAGGTCTTCTGATCCTGCTGTTCGTCCTGTTCTCGGTCACCCTCACCCTCATGACCGTGCAGGTGCTCGACGACCAGGAGGTCGACAACCTCGCGGTGGGCATGCGCATGCCGGCGAGCGTGCGCACCTTCGACCCCGCCTCGGTGGCCGGGCTGCCCGCGCCCGCGCACCGCTGGCTGCGGCACGCCATCGCGCCCGGCACACCGCTCGCCTCCACCGCCGAACTGCGCATGCGCGGCCGCTGGCGGCCGCCAGGCGCCGAGCACTGGCTGCCGTTCGAGGCGATCGAGATCCTCAGCCCCCGCCGCGGCTTCCTGTGGCGCGCCAACGCGTGGGACGGCTCGTTCGGGCTGCGCTGGGTCGAGCACTACGTCGACGGCGCCGCCCGCGAGCGTCGCGCGCTGTGGGGCCTGATCCCGCTCGGGACCGACGAGAGCACGGAGCTGCACACCTCGTACCGGCAGCGGCTCGCGCTCGAATCGGTGTGGGTTCCCGCGAGCCTGCTGCCCGGCCACTACGTCGCCTGGGAGCCGATCGACGAGCAGCGCGCCCGGTATCGCGTCCTGATCGAGGGCGAGCGCTACCCCGTCGTGATCCGGGTCGGGCCCGACGGCGCGCTGCGAGCGGTCGCCACCGAACGGCTGCAACGGCACCGCGACGGCTCCTGGAGCCCCGCCCCGTTCGGACTCGCGGTCGAGGCCGAACAGACGATCGAGGGCTACACGATCCCGAGCCGGCTGCGCGGCGGCTGGTCGTACGGCAAGCCCGAGACCGAGCCCACGATCGCGATCGAACTCACCCACGCCCACTTCCTGCCGCCGAAATCCCCCAGGGGAACCGGCTCGCCGGACAGCGCACGACCGGCGGCCCCGACCTCGAGCGCCCACACCAAACCGCAGACCGGAGACGCGCAGTGACCGAGCCCGAGAGCTGGGACGTCCTCGTACTCGGCGGTGGCTCCGCCGGCACCTCCGCCGCCGCGGCGGCCGCGGCCGCCGGCGCCCGCGTCGCCGTGATCCACGACGGTCCGATCGGCGGGCTGTGCATCCTGCGCGGCTGCATGCCGACCAAGGCGATGCTCGCGAGCAGCCACGCGCTCGCCGCCACCGGTCGCCTCAGACGCTTCGGGGTGCACCTGCACGGACACGCCGAACCCGACTTCGCCGCGATCATGGCGCGCAAGGACGCGCAGGTCGCCCGCTTCCAGCGCGCCAAGATCCGCCAGGTCGAGAGCGCCGAGTACGGCTGGATCGAGGGGCGCGCTCGCTGGCTGCCCGACGGCAGCCTCGAGGTCGGCACCGCCGAGGGCTCCCGCCGCCTCACCGCGCGACGCCACGTCATCGCGACCGGCTCGGTCACGCGCCCCATCGCCATCGAGGGCATGGATCGCGTGCCCGTGCTCGACTCCGACGACGTCATGCGCCTCGAACGGCTGCCGCAGGCGGTGCTCGTGCAGGGCGCCGGCCCGATCGGACTCGAACTCGCCCAGTTCTTCGCCGAACTCGGCGTCCGAGTGCTCGTCGTCAACCGCTCGCCGCTGCTCAAGCGCCACGATCGCGACTTCGGCGACACACTGCACGACGCGCTCTCCTCGCTCGAGACCCTCGCGTTCGCCGCCCCCGGCCACATCGTGCGCCTCGCGCCCCACCCGCGCGGCCTCGAGGCGATCGTGCAGCGGCGCGAGGGCAACGATCCGGCCAGCGACTGGGAGCGGGTGCGCTTCGAGGCGGACTTCCTGCTCATGGCCACCGGCCGCGCGCCCAACGTCGCCGATCTCGGCCTCGAGCACACCGGCGTGCGGATCGATCCCGCGACCGGACGCGTGCAGCACGACGCGCACATGCGCACCGACGACGAGCGGATCTATGTCGCCGGCGACGCCACCGGCCACACCCAGATCCTGCACGTCGCCAACGCCGAGGGACGCGTGGCCGGACACAACGCGGCCATCGAGGCGCTCGGCGCCGATCCTTCGGCCCGGCGCACCTTCGACGACCGCCTGCCCATGCAGGTGATCTTCACCGACCCGTGCTTCGCCGAGGTCGGCCGCTGCCGGGCCGACTGCGAGCGCGAGGGCATCCCGTGGATCGAGGCGTCGCGACGCTTCCCCGAGACCGGCCGCGCGATCACCATGGGGGTGGAGCACGGGCTGTGGCGCGTGATCGCCCACGCCGAGACCGGCGCGATCCTCGGCAGCCAGTGCCTCGGCCCCCGCGCCGACGACCTGATCCACACGATCGCGCTCGCCATGGCGTTCGGCGCCACCGCCGAAGACCTCGTCCGACTTCCCTGGTACCACCCCACCCTCAGCGAGGTGCTGCTCAGCATCGCGCGCGATCTGTGCGAACAGCGCGGCTGACACCCGTCCGGATACACTGCGCACCACGGCAACCGCGTTCCGGAGGCTCCCGACCGTGTCGAGCGCACCGTCCCTGCTGCTGTCGGCGTGCGTGAGCGTCCTTGTTGCGCTCACGACCGCCCGTGCGGCCGATCCGCCCACCGCCACCGCCGCCGTCTTCGACAACGTCGCCGCCCGGACCGGTCTCGAGGACGTACGCGGCGCCCGCGTCAGCTTCGCCGATCTCGACGGCGACCTGTGGCCCGATCTGATCGTCGGCTGCAGCCGCATCTTCTGGAACCGGCCCGGAGCCCACGGCCGCCGGTTCGTCGCCTCCGGGATCACGCTCGTTCCCGACGGCGCCCGCGGCGCCCAGAGCGTGCAGATCGGGGACGTCAACGACGACGGACACGCCGATCTCTTCCTCGGACGCAGCACCGACCTCTCCAACCCGCGCTTCACCGACGACGGGCTGCGCAGCGAGATCTGGCTCGGCGACGGCAAGGGCGGATTCCGCCGCGTGCCCGAGGCGGGGATCGAACGC
>RFJN01000481.1 GCA_003694875.1 Planctomycetota bacterium
CCCCCGAGGGGGCGCACGTCGCGCCGCTCGTCGGCGAAGTGCTCGAGGTCGCGCGGGCCCGGCTCGAGGTAGCGGCGCAGATCCTCCGAGATCGAGTTGGGGGCGTACGGCTCGGGGTGCTCGCTGCGCCGCGGCGGCAAGGGCGGAGCCTCCGGAGCACCGACCTGCCGTGCCACGCGCCGCTCGAGCGCGGGCGCGAGCCAGAAGCTGCGCACCTTGACCCGCCCCTCGTCCGAGACCCGCCACTGCGAGGGGCGCATGCGCCCGATCAGGATGTGCTCGCGGCGGGTGAGCCGCAGCGTCTCGGCGATCTGGAGCACGATCAGCAGCGCTCGCCGCAGCGGCTGTCGCTCGCCCGCCGCGAGCCGTTCCTCGAGCGTGGGCCACTCCACGAGTTCCTCGGTGAGCGCTGTCAGCTCCGGCCGCTGGATCAGGCTGTAGGCGCGCGGAAACGCCGGGTGCTCGAGCGCGCACGCGACCGCACCGCGGGTCAGGAAGCGCCGCAGCACCCGCGCGTCGCGCACCCGTTCGCTCTTGAGCACGCGGATCGCGATCCGCCGTGGCGGATCGTAGGCCAGATCGTCCGCGAGGTAGATCACCTCGCAGATGTTGCGTCCGATCTTGCGCAGGAACCGGTACCGACCGAGATCGCGCCGCACCATGAGCCGCATGTCGACGCAGTGCCAGCAGTAGGGCGCGCCGAGCACCACCCGCCCGCCGCCGAGCTCGGGCACCGGCAGCCCGCACGCCTCGCACGGCAGCCCCGGCTCGGCCTTGCGCCATGCGTCGGGATCCCGCTTGCTGTCGCCCTCGACGAACTCGAGCACCGTGTCGCCGAGCTGGATCGTGTCCCCGCTCTTGAGCAGCACCTCCTCGAAGGGCACGCCGTGGACCTCGAGCGTCGCCTCGGGGTCGAGCACCCGTGCGCGCGCCATCTTGCGGCCCGCCCCCTCGTACAGCTCGATCTCGCAGTGAAACGGCAGCAGCCGGTGGTCGGGAATCGGGAAGTCGGCCTCGAGCGCACGCCCGACGATCAACCGACGGTTGATCGCCGAGATCGGGAACAGCTTGCCGGCATACGGGCCAGCGTGCATCCGGAAGGCGCAGGGCATGTCCACAGTTTCCGTTTCCGGACCCGCGGCGGCAAGAGGGGGCGGAGCGGGGCTCGGCGCCGCACGTGGCGCAGCCGCCACCCGGCCCGCCGCGGCCGGCCGTGCGCCGTTGCCTGTCGGGGCGCGGGGGCTATCATGACGCGCCCGCGGCCGCCCGGTCGCCAGCCCCGTAGCGAGGAGCGAAACGCCGCCCATGAGCCACGAGAGCCAGACGCCGTCGTTTTCCACCACGCGCCGCGACGCGAGCTGTGGCGAGCTGCGCCGCCACGACGCCGGACGCCGGGTCCGGCTGTGCGGCTGGGTCGATCGGCGGCGCGACCACGGCGGGCTGCTGTTTGTCGACCTGCGCGACCGCTGGGGCCGCACCCAGCTCGTGTTCGATCCCGACCGGCTCGGTGCCGAGGTGTTCGCGGAGGCGGGGCGGTTGCGCGCCGAGGATGTCATCGCCGTCGAGGGCGCGGTGCGCGAGCGGCCCGAGGAGGCGCGCAGCGACAAGCTCGCCACCGGCGAGATCGAGGTGCACGTCGAGCGGCTCGAGCTGCTCAACCGCGCCGAGACCCCGCCGTTCCCCGTCTCGGCGTCGGCGCGCGAGGGCGACGACGTCGCCATGGAGACGCGCATGCGCTACCGGCACATCGATTTGCGCCGCCCGGTGGTCCAGCAGCGGCTGATCTTCCGCCACCGCGTCGTCATGGCGCTGCGGCAGGCGCTCGACGCGCTCGGCTTCGTCGAGATCGAGACACCCATCCTCACCCGCTCGACCCCGGAAGGCGCGCGCGACTACCTCGTGCCCTCGCGGCTGCAGCACGGCAGCTTCTACGCGCTGCCGCAGAGCCCGCAGCTCTTCAAGCAGCTGCTCATGGTCGCCGGCTACGACCGCTACTTCCAGGTCGCGCGCTGCTTCCGGGACGAGGATCTGCGCGCCGATCGGCAGCCCGAGTTCACCCAGCTCGATCTCGAGATGTCGTTCGTCGACGAGGAGGACATCTACCGCACCCTCGAGCAGGTGCTCGCCGAGGTGTGGCAGCGCTGCAAGGGGGTGCAGCTCGAGCGCCCCTTCGCGCGGCTGCGCTACGACGAGGCGATCGCACGCTACGGCAGCGACCGGCCCGATCTGCGCAACCCCCTCGAGATCCGGGACGTGACCGACGTCGCGGCCCGCTCGCCGTTCGGCTTCCTCGCCGAGGCGGCCGCTGCGCCGCGCACGCGCACCGAACCCGGCGGCGCGGTGCGTGCGCTCCGCGTGCCCGGCGCCGCCGACCGCCTCAGCCGCAAGGAGCTCGACGCGCTCGGGGAACTCGTCGCACCCACCGGCGCGAAGGGCGTGGGCTGGATCAAGGTGGCCGAGGGGGGGGAGCTGCGCGGGGCGCTGCGCAAGGGATTTCCCGACGCGCTCGGCGCCGCGCTGCGCGAGCGGCTCGAGGCGCAGCCCGGCGATCTCGTCCTCGTCGTCGCCGATCGCAACGCCGACGTCGCCGCTGCCGCGTGCGGCCGGCTGCGCGAGACGCTCGGACGCCAGCTCGGGCTCGTCGACACCTCCGCCGATCGCCTCGTGTGGATCACCGACTTCCCGTACTTCGAGTACGATCCCGAGACCGACGGCTACATCGCGTGTCGCCACCCCTTCACCCAGCCGGCGGCCGACAGCATCGACCGGCTCGAGGACGAGCCGCTCGCAGTGCGCACCCGCGCCTACGATCTCGTGCTCAACGGCTCCGAGATCGGCTCGGGTTCGGTGCGTAACCACGACGTCGAGATCCAGAAGCGGGTGCTCGCCGTCATGGGCTACAGCCCCGAGGAGTCCGAGCAGCGCTTCGGCTTCCTCATGGAGGCGCTGCGCTCCGGCGCTCCCCCACACGCCGGCGCCGCGATCGGCCTCGATCGCTTCTGCGCTCTGCTGCTCGGGCTCGACAACCTGCGCGAGGTCGTCGCCTTCCCCAAGACCACCCGCGCGAGCTGTCTGCTCACCCACGCCCCCGCACCCGTCGATCCCGCCCAACTCGCCGCGCTCGGGCTGCGGATCCGGTCCGATGTGTCTGTAGGTGAGTAGGTATTGGTCTGGGCGGCCACTGCGGCGCATGTAAAAAGTTCGCTTGGGGCTGCTTTGGTGTCCTTTTGCGGTGTCTGTGTAAAAAATACCCTCGCGTGCGCGGACAGGGTGGGAAGCTACGCCCCGACTCGGTCCTCCTTTTCGGAACTTCCATCCTGTTTGCCGGCAAGCGATTGACCCGCGGTGGAGCCATGCGCCGCCCGGAATCCCGCTTCCCGAGCGGAATCCGGGAACGCCTCTTGCGCTGGGCCCCGTGGCGCGCGGGACGCTCCGCGCCCCCTCCCGCGCCTATCCTCCCCGGACCCGGCGGCTGCCCCTCGCGGTGGTCGCCGGGTTTTTTTGGATCCTGTGGGTGAGGTCGTGGACGTGGGCTGGTGGGAGGGTGCGCGGGGGCAGGGCGCGGCCGCGGTGGGGGGGCGATGCGACCGCCCGTTCCGCAGGGCGTCGGGCCGGCGGGGATCAAGCCCGACTTCCCTGCATGCAGAGGGCTCGTGGCAGGGCAGTGCGTACCCTGGCGATCAGCATTTTCGTGTAGCGGGTTGCGCGCAGGCTCCTTGCTGCCTGCTCGCCGTGGGCAACGTCCAGGGCTGCCTTGCGCGCGACGTGGTCACCCCCGCCAACGGTTCGGGCGGATCGCTACTGTCGCTCCGACAACCGTGGGGCGCCTGGGACGTTCGTCAGCCGCCCGCCGCATGCCGCCTCGGCGGAGTACCGTCCGCTGGAGCGGGCAGCGAATTCCTCACCGGCATCGGACGGGCGCCAGCTTCGGTTCGCTCGGGGCGCACCCGCCATGTCGACGCACCGTCACGGCACCGAACGGCTCGCGCACGGCAATCGCCGTCCCGCTCCCCCTACACCCGCCGGTGACGGAGCGAGAGAGCCAGCGCCCCGAGGGCGAGCAGCGCCAGGCCCGCCGGGCCCGACTCCGGAACCGGCAGCGTCACCGCGTTGAACCGCAGGTCGTCGAGCCCCAGCCCGGGGTCGCCGAACGTGTAGACCTGCACGACGTGCAGCCCCGGTGTGCTGATCGAAAAGGTCTGAGCGGGGGTCGGAACCTGCAGGCCCGAATCGTGGATCGGGTTGCCACCGAGATCGAAGCCCAGCAGCCGGATCCGCTCG
>RFJN01000482.1 GCA_003694875.1 Planctomycetota bacterium
CGCTGTAGCTTGCCGGCAATCAGCGCTCAGGTACACTGATCCCTCCGCAACCTCTTCGGTTGCGGAGGGATCGCACCTTTTCCGTCAGAAGAGAACGAGCTGGCGTGGCCTCTTCTCGGGCCGCTTGCGCTGTTTTCCATAGAAAACTTCCATCTTCCCGAACTGCCGGTCCGTCACCGCCAGCACGCGCACCTGGCCCTCGGCCGGCAGGGCGCGCCGAACGAGCGATCGATAGGCTGCCGCCTGCTCCTCGCTCACACAGTACCGACCGTAGACCGAAAACTGCAGCATGCTGAAGCCCGACCGCAGAAGCGTGGTCCGAAACTGCGTGTACGCCCGCCGCGTTACCGGCGAGCCCACCGGAAGATCAAACATCACGAGCAACCACATCGCCCGATACCCCGACAGCGCCCGCCCCGCCATCTCCAAGCACCTCCGGCAACCACAACGCGCGTCGCTTGCCCGCAAACACCGCTGCAAGCGAACGCGCCACACGCGCCACGATGTCGAAGAAACTCCTCTCCTCCCCGTCGACCCGATACCGCTCCGTGAACCCCGCCAGCAGGTGCCGCTTCGCCGCCCGATCGAGTTCCGGCGGTCGATCATCCACGTCGAACCACCGCGCGACGCGCAGGTCGACGAGCGGCCGGAAGGGCTCCATGAGATCGTCCGCGAGCGGAAACCCGCTGTAGCGATTGTGGTGATGGATGCCGAGCGAGGGGTGCAGCCCCGCGGCGCATACCGCCCGCGCCACCAGGGCGCGCAGCACGGCGTACCCGTAGTTGAGATGGCGGTTGGGGTCCGCGGCCGCACGGTCGCGACGAAAACTCCGGTCCACGAAGAGAGCACCCCAGTACCGACGCGCCGCCTGCGCCTCCACATTGGTCGTGTCGCCGGAACGCACCGAGCGAACCATTCGATCGATCCCGCACGTCGTGCCCCGCAGCAGCCGCAGCGCCGACGCCTGCGCCCGCAGCTTCGCCTGCACGATCTGCTTCCACAGCCGCTTGTGCGTGGGGCGACTCGCGCCAACCTGCTGCCGGAAGCGCTCCACCTGCAGGTGGTGCCCCACGATCGGCAGTTGCCAGGCCACCGGCATCCGCCGCTCGTCGCACACCACCCACACGCCTCCCGCCTCGGCGAGCCGCGCAAGCACCGGCGCGGTCACCGTCACCTGCGGATGGGCGACCACAACCACGGCAACCTCGACGAACGGGATCGTCTGTGTTCCCCCGTCCTTGAGGTCCAGCTGGAGACAGCCGTTCTTGCTTCTCAACCGAGCGGCCTTCTCGCTGATATCAACGATCCGTTCAGTCATGCGCCGTTACCACGTCACCGTTGGGTGCAACTTGAACCTTTTGTGCACGACAACGCTGCAATCGACCTGTACTGGAAATGGTTATCCTGTCGCGAATTCTGCGAATAACAGTGGCAGGGCGAGCATCAAACAGAAATCCAATCTCAATTTGCCGAGGAGAAATATTTTTCACAACAAACAACTCGGAACCGCGCTCCGGAGACGTAAGTCTCAAACAATCTCCTTGTCCGAGTGAAAACAGGAACCGCGTTCCCGGGCCCCGATCGCGACGAACAACCGGCTCGCCTGCGCGCACCCGCCGATACGCCTCGAGCATCGTCACCACTTCCCAGCGCCAGACGGTCTTTCCGCCGCGCGTCTCCTCCCACACTTCCATGTGGTGGTTGTTGCCGGGCACGACGTGCCGCCTTCGACGGTGCCGCGCGATCTCGACCGGCTTGTCCCCCACGTCAATCCGCACCTTGCGAATGGGAATGCGTCGGCCATCCCTCGCCTCGAGCCATGGCAGATTCTTCGAATCTCCGAACAACCGCGCCGGATCGCCTCCGCCCAACTCCCGCAGGCGCTCCTTCACCCGACGTCGCACGACCGGATCCGCAATGCGTTCCACCTCGCTCGCCTTCAACGTGGAAAGCTCACGCCGAACGCGCCGGACCTCCTCGACCTTCCCACCTTTCAGGCGCCGCTGGATCGGCCGACTGTACAGCGTCTCCTTGTGCAGGGGCCCGGAGACCTTCCTGCGCACGGCATGCGATACCACGATCGCTGCCACGCGCTCGGCTACCTCCGTCCCGAAATCCGGCCACGGCTCCTCGAGATCGGCAAAGAGACTCCGCCTCTCGGACGGCGCCGCCTCCGCCGCCCGCGCCAGCCGCTGCACCATCGCCTGGTCCGCGAGCGCGATCACCAGCGCATCGATCGCGTGGTGCCGGTGGTCATCACGACTCTTGATGTTCGAGTTCCTGTCGTTGAGCAGCCTGTTCAGCCCGAGTGCGCGACGTACATGCCCCGTCAGCTGGCCCGTGCGCACCTGCACCCGAAGCTGGCGATCCTCGTCGACGCGCCCTCCGAACAGGACGCCGAGGTAGTCCGCCGCCAACCTCGAGGCGTATCGCGTGTCCTGGAGCTGGTGCGCCTGGAAGTCCTCGACGAACTTCTCGAGGTCCTTGCCCTTCAGTTGAAATCGGCGCAGCTTTTCATGCACCGTTCGTCGATCTCCCGCGAAGCTTCGCACTCTCTGCAGGATCTCGTTCCACTGCTGCTCGTCCTTGCCGTAGGCCTCGTACGGCGTCTTGTTGCGCTTCCGGTTGCGATTCTCCTCGTGATAACACAACGTCTTGTTGACGAACGAGTTGTCGAGACATCGAGAGAAGGGCACAATGTGTTCGATGTCGAACTGCGGGTTCTTGCCCAGAAGCGCCTTCATGGAGATGCTTCGGCCTGTATAGGGACAGTGCCAGCGGCACTCCTCCGCGAGCAGAACCTTCTCGATATCCGCCGACCGGACGCGATCGAAGCCCAACTCGTTCCTGATCTTCTCTGCCACCTCCTCGCGCCGCTTTCGCCGCTCCCGCTGCGACGCCGCTATGCGCGTCCTCTGCTCTCGCGACCGCTTCATGTCACGCGCGAGCTCCACGTGCACACGCTCCGGCGTTCCATACCGCCGAATCAGCGCATTCACGACCTTGCGCAGCTGCGTCAACGAGCGCAAAACCACAGGGTTGCGCAACGACGGAAAGACCTCGAGCGCCGGCGGCAAGAGCGCCTTGCCCGGACCCGCAGCGTGCCTGTCGCCGTACACCGCCTGCCGCGCCGTCGCGTACCTCTCTCCCTGCTCGAGTCGCGGCAACAGCGCCCGCATGGCCTTCTCCGACAGGGCCGCATAGCCCTGCTCGA
>RFJN01000086.1 GCA_003694875.1 Planctomycetota bacterium
ATCGACTGGCCGTCGAAGGTCACGTCCGGACGCGAACCCCACACGAGCAGGTTGTTGCCCAGGATCGCGAAGCGCGTGCCCGCCGGCCCCGTGTCGGGGCGCAGGGCGTTGATCTGCGGTGCGGCGGCTGTCCCGACGGTGTAGCTCGTGCTCGCCGGAGCCGGCCGCGTGAAGACCGTCACCGTCCAGCTGCCCGCGCTCGCCCGCGGCGGCACGTAGCTGTAGACCTTGTCGTAGCCGTTCGAGATCCCGCGCGCCTGCAGCACCGTCCCGGCGCCGTCGTCCCACGCGATCCGCACGAGACCGGCCGGTGCGAGGTACTGCCCCTCGATCGTGATGCGATCGCCCGGCGCGGCGGCGCTCGGCGTCACGTTCGTGATCGTGGGGCTGCCGCCCGCCGGTACCACCGTGAGGCTGCCCGGGCACGCGGCATTGCTCTGTCCGGCGGCGTTGGTCACCACGACGTCGACCGTCCCCGTGACGCCATTCGGAACCTGCGCCGCGACGACACGCCACCGCCCGCGGACCTGCGCGCTGATCCCGCCGATCGTGACCGCGGGGTGGCGGCCGAAGCGCAGCCCCACGAGCACCACCCACTGCCCGGGCGCGGCGTTGCGCGTGCTCTGGCGCAGGATCACCGGCGAGCCCGGGGGGAGCACGGTGTACCGCCCCGGCGCCGCGACCCCGTCCACCTCGACCGTGGCGCTGCCGGTAGGCGTTCCCGGCGCGACCCGGCACAGGATGCGGTTGGGGCCGTTGCGCAACAGCCGCGCGCGCGTGCCGGCGATCGTCACCGTGGGGGTCGTGGTGGTGGGAAAGCCCTGGCCTTCGATCAGCAGGAGATCACCCGGGGTGCCGCACTCCGGCCGGAAGCCCGTGACCTGCACCTGCGCCGAGGCGAGTGCGGGGGCGAGCGCGAGGAGGAACGCGCACACACCCGCCGCGCCGCGGCCGATTCGCTTCGTGGTTCGCATGGTGTGCTCCTCCCCGCTCACGGATAGACGACGACGGTCAACGGATCGCCGTTGGCGTCGGTGAGCTGCAGCGTCGTCTCGATCGCGATCTCGTCCGAGTTGGTCTGGTAGTCCTGCAGCGCCTGCGCGATCTTGTCGTCGACCGCGCGCCCCGCGTAGGTGTCGCTGCGATCGACGTAGCTGCCCTGCCCGTCGCCCTCGAGCAACGCCACGATCCGCACCGGCACGCTCGAGAGATCGAGCGTCACGTAGTCGAGCGAGCCGTTGCCGGTCGCGTCGTAGCCCACGACCACCGAGTCCTCCTGGCTCTGCGCCTGCGCGGTCATGTTGTGCGCGCTCGAGCCGCTGCCACCACCACCGCAGCCCACCGCCAGCAGGAGCGCGGCCGCGGCCGACACGCCGTACAGCCAGCGTGCCCTCACCGTCGGGTTGCCGTCTCGCACCGTGCTCTCCTCCTCCGTTCCCGTTGCCGTGGCCCGGTTCCGTCCACCGGAACAAAGCCGCCTTCGCTTCTGCTCCCAACGCGCCTGCGTGTGCGAGGTTTCGCCGGAGGCTCTCGGCCGGGCTGTCAGCAGGACGCCCCGACGCGCCGCCGTCTTGCGCCTGCGTTCTCAGCGCGTGAGCCAGAAGCCGAGCGCGAGCTGCAGCGCGAGCGCGATCGGTACCCCGAAGCGGAAGGCGGGTGAGCGCAACTTGTGGCGAAACACCACCATGGCCGCGAGCGAGCCCGCCGCGCCCCCGAGCCAGGCGAGCGCGAGCAGCGCCGCCGCGCGCACCCGCCGCCGTCCGCCTACCGCTCGCGCCTTGTCCCAGGCGAACAGGGCGAAGGCGAGCGCCGAGCCGAGCGCGAGCTGCAGCCACCACAGCGCGCGCGGCGCCGCTCCCTGCCACCACGCCCCGCCGACAAGCCCCGCTTGCGCCCCCACCGCGAGCAGCACCGGGCCGCCGCCGTCGAGCCACGGACGCGCCACGCTCAGACGGGCTCCCGCTCGAGCGGCATGGTCATGCACCGCGGGCCGCCGCGCGCACGACTCAGCTCCTCGCCCGGCAGCAGCACGGCGTAGCGCTTGCCCGGCTGGAAGCTGTAGCGGCATGCGCCGGTCTCGGGGTCGAAGGGCAGCTCGCTCTCGTCGAGCACGTGGTAGCCCGCGCGCGCGAGCTGCTCGGCGGTGCGGTCGTTGCGCTGGTAGAGCAGCACTAGCCCCGGCGCGAGGGCGAAGCAGTTCGCGCCGTCGGTCCACTGCTCGCGCGCCTGCGCGATGTAGTCGTCGCGCCCCCCGCACAGGATCGGCTCGAGCTCCACCCCGACCGCCCGCAGCGCCGCGAGCAGGCTCGGGCAGCGGCGACCCCAGTCGTTCGGATCGCGCAGATCGATCCGTATCGCGCTCAGCGTCTCGGGTCCCGGCCCGACGATCATGGGCCCGTACACGAGGCACTGGTCCTCGGCGGTGCGGGTGAAGATCGTGTCGAGGTGCATGGCGGCGCGGGTCCGCGGCATGGGCACCATGACGAGGGTGTGCAGCCGCGCATCGCCGCGCAGCGCGTCCACGAGCCGGTCGACCGCGCGCTCCATGGTGCGCTCGCTCACCCCGCACACCACCACCCCCTCGCGCAGCACGAGCACGTCGCCGCCCTCGAGCGAGGGCTGCGGCGCCATGGGGTACGCCCCCTCGCGCTCGCCCCCGAGCAGATCGAGCACGACGGGTGTCTCGCGCCAGCGCGGGTGGTGGCGGAAGACGAAGCGCGCGAGCAGCGGCTCGCGCCGTCGCGCGCGCCGCCGCATGTTGGCGATCACGAGGCCCGAGCCGAGCGCGACCTGCGCGTCGCGGCTGAACAACAGGTTGGGCAGCGGCGGCAGCTCGAAGAGGTGCTCGGGGCGCGCGGCCGGCGGCAGCACCTCGATCCCCTCGACGAGCGCCTCGGCGAGGCGACCGGGCGCCATGGCGCGTAGCTGCTCGAGCAGCGCCGGCTCGCAGCCCTCTTGCGCCGCCACCGCCTCGAGCAGCGCCGCACGCCCCTCGGGCGCGGCCTCGAGCGCCTCGGCGAGCAGCACCGCGAGATCGAGCACCTCGACGCCGAAGCCCTCCATGACCGCGCACATGCGCCGGTGCTCGGCGCGCGCGCGCGGGCCGTGGAGGATATCGTCGAACAGCAGATCCTCCATCATGGACGGCGGCATGCGATCGACCTCGCGGCCCGGGGTGTGCGCGAGCACCACCCGCAGCCGCCCGATCTCCGAGTACACCGAGATGGCCACTAGAACACCTCCGCGATCAGGCACCGCAGGCTGCCGCCGCCCTTCTCGAGCTCGTCGATCGCCACCGCGTGCACGGTGAAGCCCCAGCGTTCGAGCGTCGCGCGGGAGGCGGGCCGGAGCGCGGCGAGGGCGGTCGCGCTCAGGAACACGTCGCGCTCGGTCACCGCGATCAGGTTGCCGCAGAACGCCGCCTTCTCCTCGTCGGTCAGCCGCAGGATCCGCTCGCCGTAGACCGCCTCGAGCGCGCGCAGCACCGCCGGGGCGTGCACGATCGAACCGGGGTGCACCACGCACCCGCGGCCGGCGAGCACCGCGAGCACGAGGTTGGTGTGGTACTCCTCGGGCACGAGGTCGAAACGCAGCGTGGCCCGCAGCGCGAACGCCTCGTGCATGCGCCGGCAGCCCGCCTCGTTGACCCGGCCCGTCATGCCGCACCAGCCGATGCCGCGCGCGCGATCGATCACGAGCGGGCCGGTGAGTTCGGCGATCACGTCCGGCTCGCGCGACAGATCGCACAGCGTGTAGCGGAAGGTGTCGACGAACAGCCGCCGCACGTCCTCGCGCTCCGCCTCGCGCCGGCGCACCGGGTGGCGCATGCGGCCCACGATGAAGCGACCCGGAATCGTGGCGTAGACGTTGTTCGGATAGATCGCGTCGTCGAGGCCCGGCCGCCCCGGGATCTCGAGCACCGGCAGCCCGCGCTCGGTGAGCGCGCGCACGACCGCGAGGTGCTGCGCGATGGCGCGCTCGGGATCGACCGGTGTCGCGGGCACCATGTAGCGGTTGTCGCGCGCGCTCTGTTCGCTGACCCGGAAACCGACCGGGCTCACGAGCATGGCGGCGCGCATCACCGGCGGCCGGTCGGGCGGGGGGCGGTGGCGCTCCCACCAGGCGACGAAGTGTTCGGGGCGGTCGGTGAGCACGACGGATCTCCGCGAGGCCCTTGCGGACAACGGGCGATTGTAGCGATCGCGCGGCTTTTCGAACCAGTGCCGTTCGTGATAGCCTGAGGGTCATGGACCCGTCGTGGCTGAACTGGCTGCAGCCGTACGTGCAGATCGACGTGCGCTTTGCGTATCGGCAGTTCCGCACCGGCTGCCCGAGCGAAGACCCGGTGCGCTTCCTCGGCCACCTCTACCAGCAGGGGCACCTCGACCAGCAGGCGTACTACGCCCTGTACGGCTACTTCACCGGCACCGGGTCGCAGTCGGCGCATGCGCTGCGGCAGCCCGGCACCGAGCGGCGCGGCCGGTTCGAGGTGGGGGAGCTTCTCGGCGAGGGCGGCATGGGGGCGGTCTACCGCGCGCGCGATCTCACGCTCGGCCGCGCGATCGCCTACAAGCAGCTGCGTCTCGATACCGGCGTCGACGGCCTCGCGGCCCGCTTCGTCGACGAGGCCCGCATCACGGCGCAGCTCGACCACCCCGGGGTCGTGCCCGTGCACACGCTCGAGGTCGAGTCGAACGGCTCCATGGCCATGACGATGAAGCTCGTCGAGGGCGTGACGCTCGAGGACTACATCGAGGGCTGCCGTCGCCGGCTGCTCGCCGGCGAGCCGCTCGCGCCCGAGCAGCAGCTGCCGCAGCGGCTCGAGTACTTCCTGCGCGTGGCCGACGCGATCGCCTACGCCCACCACAAGGGGGTGGTGCACCGCGACCTCAAGCCGGCCAACATCATGATCGGCCGCTGGCAGGAGGTCTACGTGATGGACTGGGGCCTCGCGCGCCCCATGGGCCAGCGGCAGCCCGACGCCGACTCGGTGGTGCTTGCGGGAAGCGAACGCCACACCCTCACCGGCCAGGCGGTGGGGACCCCGCGCTACATGTCGCCCGAGCAGGCCGAGGGGCGCAACGACGAGCTCGACGAGCGCTCCGATCTGTACTCGCTCGGGATCATCCTGCAGGAGCTGGTGTGTCTGCAGCCGGCGGTGCCGGGCAACTCGGTCGCCGAGACCATGAAGAACGTGCTCGGGGGCGTGCGCAACCCGATCGAGCCGCTGCCGGGCGCAGAGCCGGTCGGACGCGAGCTGCGCGCGATCATCGCGAAGGCGAGCGCGCGACGGATCGAGGACCGTTACACCGACGTGCCCGCGTTCGCCGACGATCTGCGCCGCTACCTGCGCGGAGAGCCGGTGCAGGCCGCGCCGGACAACGTCTTCCAGGCGCTCGCACGCTGGGGCGGCCGGCACCGCGGGCTCATGATGTCGCTCGCCACGGGCTTCGCCCTGCTGACCGCCGCGGTGGTGATCTGGAGCCTGTCCAACCAGATCGCCGCCAAGCGGCGCGAGCAGGCGCTCAACCGTTTCCACAGCCGCGTCGCGGGACAGGCGCACCGCATCGACCGCGCCTTCCAGGGCCTCGAGAGCGGGCTGCGGACCTTCGCCGCGCTCGCCGAGCACGTGCTCACCCACAGCGAAGAGGCCAGCGGAGCGCGCTACCGCTCGCGCGATTTCGAGTCCGAGCAGACCGCCCCCCCCGACCTCGCGTTCTCGCCGATCTACGGCAAGAAGGTGAGCATCGGCTGGCCGGTGTTCAAGCTCGCGCCCGGTGTGCCCGACGACCCGATCCCGCCGCCTGTCGCGGCGCAGATCGGACGGCTGTATCTGCTGCGCGGACGGCTGCAGCGGCTGCTCGTGGAGAGCGTGCCCGGCGGCGCCGCGATCCGGCAGCCCGTCGCCGTGCGCCAGCTCCTTCTCGAACGCGGCGTCCCGATCCGCTGGGCGTACGTGGGGCTCGCGAGCGGCGTCATGTTCTCCTATCCGGGCAAGGGGGGCTATCCGCCGGACTACGACCCCCGCAAGCGCCCGTGGTACCGCGCCGGCGTGGCGAGCGAGGGCAGCCACTGGGCGCCGCCGTATCTCGACCTGCACGGCCAGGGGCTGATCCTGCCGTGCGTCGCCCCGCTGTTCGACCCCCAGCACCGGCTGCTCGGGGTGGCCGGGATCGAGATCACGCTCGACTACGTCGTCGCGCACCTGCTCGAGACCGACGCTCCCGGGGTGCTCGACACCCTGTTGCTCGACGCACAGGGGCGCGTGGTGGTGCGCTCGCGCGACGAGGGCAAGCCGCTTCGGCTCGACGCCGAAGGGGTGTCGGTGCGGCTCGAGCCGTTCGAGATCGCGCCGGTGCGCGAGGCGGCGCGGCGCGGCGAGTCGGGGCTCGCCGAGGTGCAGACCGGCTTCGGCCGCAGTCGCATCGCGTACTATCGACTGCCCACCCTCGGTTGGAGCTATGTCGTGTGGGCGGACGCCGACACCGTCGAGAGCGACGATCTGCGACAACCCGGCTCGTGAGCGACGATCCCCATGAGGTGGGCGCCCGCGCGTCGCGAAGCGTCGCTCACGCGATCTCGGCGTCGCTTGGCATGGCGATGGCGCCGCGGCTGCGATAGCCTCCGGGTAGGACGCGGCGCCGAGGGAGGGGCCGTTTGCAGCCGTGCACACGACCGCGCAATACCTCGAGGGTTTCGACGCCGCGCAACGTGGGGCGCTGCAGCGCGAAGCGCACGCGTACAGCGTGGCCCGCTCGCGCGACGCGCTCTTCATCTACGCGGCGCTGTGCGGCCTGATCGGGCTTGTCACCTCGTACGCCGCCGAGCACCCGGTGCTCTTCGGGATCGTGACCGCGCTGGCGCTGCTCAGCGGCGTGGTGCGCTGGCGGATCGCGGCACGCTTCGAACCGGCGTGGGAGGACGATCCGAAGCGCTGGCGACGGCACTGGGTGGGCTGGACGATCCTCACCGCGCTGCTGTGGGGCGGCTTCTGCGCGCTCGTGCTGACCTCCTACGGTCTCGACTGGCTGGGCATGCTGCTCGTGCTGACCGCCACCGTGCTGTGCACCTCCTTCCTCTCCTCGCACGCCCCGCACCTCGGGCTCACGCGCGGCTACGTGGTCGCGATCTGCGGACCGATCATCGTGGCGGGGCTGCTCGCGCGCCCACCGCACGGAGAGCTGCTCTCGCTGATGCTGGTGCTGTTCGTCCTGTACAACTGGCGGCAGGCGGCGCGCGTGCACGACAGCTACTGGCAGGCGGCGGCCAACCGCATGCTGCTCGAGGTGCGGGCCGAACAGCTCGAGCGTGCGCGGCTGCGGGCGGAGCAGGCCAGCCGCGCCAAGAGCCGTTTCCTCTCGAACGTGAGCCACGAACTCCGCACCCCACTCAACGCCGTGCTCGGCATGCTCGCGCAGCTGCTCGATTCGGTGCTGTCGCCGCCGCAGCGCGAGGCGGTGCAGCAGGCGCGCCGCTCGGCCACCGAGCTGCTCGGTCTGATCGACGATCTGCTCGACGCGTCGCGGCTCGAGGCGGGCACGATGGAGCTCGCTCACGAGCCGTTCGATCCGGTGGCGCTGCTGTACGAGGTGGCCGAGGGGGCGGCAGCCCGTGCCTGGCGCAAGGGGCTGGAGATCGTGGTGGACTACGACGTGGCGCTGCCCGACCGGGTGGTGGGCGATCCGCTGCGGGTGCGCCAGGCGCTCGTGCACCTCGTGTCCAACGCGGTCAAGTTCACCGAGCGGGGCCACGTGCTGCTCGAGGCGCGGCTCGAACAGCTCGATCCGACCGAGGTGCGGCTGCGGTTGCGTGTCTCCGACACCGGGCCCGGCATTCCGGCTTCGGCGCAACAGCAGGTCTTCGAGCGCTTCCACCAGCTCGACGCCTCGCCGGCGAGGCGGCACGGCGGCACCGGGATCGGGCTCGCCATCGCGCGCGATCTCGCGCACCTCATGGACGGGAAACTCGAGATCGAACGCTCGGACCCGAGCGGCAGCGTGCTCGCGCTCGTGTTGCGGCTGCCGTGGTCGCGCGAGCGCAACCAGTCGGGACCCACGCCGGCCGGCGATCTCCAGGGGCTGCGGATCGCGGTCGCCGATCGCTGCCGGGCGAGTCGCGACGCGATCGCGGCCCGGCTGCGGTTCTGGGGCGCAGAGGTGTGCGGCTTCGACGCCACCGAACGCCTGCTCGCGGCCGGCGCGCAGGCGGCGAGCCGTGGCGAGCCGTTCGATCTCGTGATCTGGGACTGCGCCCTCGACGGCGGGTGCCCGAACGCCACGCTTCTCGCCGAGCGGCTGCGCGACACCGCCTGGGGCGGTGAGGTGGGACTCGTGCTGCTGCTCACCCCCGACTGCGAACCCGAGCCCGCCGCCCTCGCCGCGCTCGAACTCGAGGCGGCGCTGCGCAAGCCGGTGCGTCTCGACCGGCTCTACGAGGTACTCGCGGTCTTCCGCGCTCGCCGCAACCGGGCCGGGCGCGTGGCTCCCGAGGCCGCGCTCGGCCGGTTGCACGTGCTCGTGGCCGAGGACAACCCGGTCAACCGCAAGGTGGCGGTGCGCATGCTCGAGAAGCTCGGGCACCGCTGCGACGTCGCAGCCGACGGGCGCGAGGCGCTCGAGCGGCTCGCCGCCGGCCGCTACGACCTCGTCCTCATGGACTGCCAGATGCCGGGCGTGGACGGTTTCGAGGCGACGCGTCGTCTGCGCGCGCGCGAGGGCGACGGGCCGCGTACGCCCGTGGTGGCCATGACCGCGCACACCGGCGAGGAGGACCGGCGGCGGTGTCTCGCCGCCGGCATGGACGGCTTTCTCACGAAGCCGCTCGACGCCGCCCGCCTCGAGGCCGCGCTCGAGCACGGCCGCCGCCGCTCCGAGCACCCCGCCGCGCCGCGTCCCTCCCCGCCGCCCACCGGCTGAACGGGGCGTGCTTGCGCCCGCGGGCGCGCCGGCGCTACCCTGTTCCGGCCCGCGCGAGGACGCCCGCCACCATGCACCGACACCGCCTGCACGCGCCCCGGACG
>RFJN01000087.1 GCA_003694875.1 Planctomycetota bacterium
CGGGCTGCCGGGGTGTGAACGCGCGAGCGCGAGCAGCTCGATCGCCACGTGCGTCTCGTCGCCCTGCGCGAGCGCGTGCTCGAGTCGCTCGCGATCGGCTGCCGACAGCGCCGCGTCGCCGGCCGCCGCCGGAGAAGCCGCCGACGAAGGGCTCGTCTGCGCCGAGCGGGCGGGCGGTTGCTGCGGGGTGTCGACGCGTCGGGCACCGCCGCTACCCGTCGGCTCGACCACGATCAGCGGAGGGCGCTCACCGCGCTGCTTCGGGGCGCCGCTCGCCTCCTTCTCGTTCGCCTCCCGCTGCAGGTACACCGTCCCCGCGGCCACCGCCGCGATCAGGATCCAGGTCATGGCGCTTCGCATCGTGCTCGCCTCTCTGTCCGCTCGGATTCGTGGGCCGGCTCCCGCCGTGGCGCACCGGCGCTGCACAGAGAGGTATCGGGTAGCGCAGCGGGCGTTCTTGAGCGGCGGCGGGGAGGCGGCGGGCTAGCGGCCGGTGTCGTCGTTCAGAACCGGCGCCCCGCCCGGGCGTGGCGCCGAGGCCGCCTCGAGCAGCCTCGCCACCGGCCGGAGCAGTTGCTTGCGCGTGAACGGCTTGGCGACCAGACCGTCGCCGCCGGCAGCCCGCACGCGCTGCTCGGTGTCGACGTCGTTGTGGCCGGTGACCACGAGGGCCGGCGCCTCGGGTCGCTGCGCCTTGAAGCGCCGCACGAGTTCGAGGCCCGAGATCCCGGGCATGACGATGTCGGTGAGCAGCAGGTCGAACTCGTGCGCGCGCAGATCGAGCATGGCGAGCGCCTCGTCGGGCAGCGCGCACCAGTGCACCTCGTAGCCGGCGCGCTCGAGGATCCGCTGCGCGAGCCGCGCGTTGCGCATCTCGTCCTCGACGAGGAGGATCCGCCGCGAGCCGCCGCTGCTCGGCAGCTCGCCCGAGTTCTCCTTTGCCGCGTCGGTGGAGATGACGGGCAGATAGACCCGCACGGTCGTGCCCTCGCCGGGCCGGCTCTCGACGTCGATCGCGCCGCCGGCGCGTCGCACGATGCCGTGTACCACCGAGAGTCCGAGTCCGGTGCCCTCGCCCGGCTGCTTGGTGGTGTAGAACGGCTCGAAGATCCGCTCGCAGGTGGCGGCGTCCATGCCCACGCCGTTGTCGGACACCTGCAGGCACGCGTAGGAGCCCGGCGGGAGCGGCTCGGCGTCGCCGTCCGCTTCCGGCAGACGCGTGCGACGGTCGAGTTCGACCGTGATCGTGCCGCCGTCCGGCGGCAGGGCGTCGGCGGCGTTGCGGCACAGCTGCAGCAGCACGAGTTCGATCTGCTGCGGATCGATCACGCAGTACAGCGGCGCCGGGGCGCGCAGGTGGCGGATCGCGACGCGTTCGGGAAAGCTCGCCCGAGCGAGCGCGATCGCGTTCGTCGTCACCTCGTCGAGATCGATCCGCCGCGGCTGCACCCGCGCCTTGCCGCTGAAGGTGAGGATCTGGATCACGAGATCGCGGGTGCGCCGGGCCGCGGTGAGCATGGTCTCGAGATCCTCGCGTTCGGGGGTGTCGCGCTCGAGCCGCTCGCGCAGCAGCTCGCCGTAGCCGAGCACACTCACGAGAGCGTTGTTGAATTCGTGCGCGATCCCGCCCGCGAAGGTGCCGAGCGCCTCGAGCTTGCGTGTCTCGAGTTCGCGCTCCCTGTTGCGCGTGCGCTCCTCGTATCTGCGCTCGCACACCTCGACGGCGCGCTGTGCCGCACCGACGCGTCGAGCGGCGATCCACACGGTGGCCACCGCGAGTGCGAGCGCGGGCAGCAGCAGCTCGCTCGCCGCACCACCGGTCGCCGCCCGCCACGCCGCCTCGATCCGCTCGGCCAGCCCGAGCTGCCGCCCGGCGAGGTGGGCGAGCAGCACCGCGGCACTCGCCGCTGCGATCTCGAACACGCTTGTTCGCCGCATGCATTCCGCCTCGGACGCAGCCGGGGAAGGTCGTGCACCGCCCCCCCTGGGCATCAGGATACGATACCTCGCGCGGGAGCGCAGCGTCGCGGCGCGCCGGGGGCCACGGTCCGCTCAGCCCGAGCGCTGCCCGCTTGCGGCTGCCACCCGCAGCGCCTGCGTGAGTTCGTCGGCGCTGCGGTAGCGGTGCGCGCGCTGGTGGGCGAGGCAGTGGGCGATCGTGGTGGCGAGCTCCGGCGGCACGTCGGGACGCGCCTGCTGCAGGGGCACGAGCGCACCGCGCAGCACGTTCTCCTCGATTCCCTCGATCGTCTCGGCGAGAAACGGAGGCTGGCCGGTCAGGGCGTGGTACAGCGTCGCGCCGAGACCGAACACGTCCGCGCGCTCGTCGACCCCATGGGCGTCGGTGAACTGCTCCGGCGGCATGTAGCACAGGCTGCCGAGCGGCTGCCCGGGCGGCGTCAATACCGGCTCGCCGGGCTCGTCGAGGCGTGCGAAGCCGAAATCGCCGAGTTTCACCTCGCCGCCGACCCCGAGCAGCACGTTCTCGGGGCGTACGTTGCGGTGGATCACCCCGTGGCGGTGGGCGTGGGCGAGCGCCTCGGCGACGAACGCGCCGATCGCCGCCACCTCGACCGGCGCGAGCGGGCCCGCGCGCTCGACGCGCTCCCGCAGGCTCTCGCCTTCCACGTACTCCATCGAGATGTAGTAGGTGCCCCGGCACTGCGCGGCGTCATAGAACTCGACGATGTTGGGGTGGTAGAGCCGTCCCCCGATCTTCGCCTCCCGGATGAAGCGCTGCAGCGTGACGCGATCGAGCACGCGTTCGCTCAGCAGGATCTTGATCGCCACGTGCTTGCGCAGCGCGTCGTGGCGTGCGAGAAACAGCGGGCCCATGCGCCCGTGGCCGAGCCGCCGCAGCAGGGTGAAGCCGTCGATGAGGTCGTTCGGCAGCTCGCGCGCGCTGTCCACGCAGCGCGGACACCACCAGCCGCCGCTCGGGCTGCGGGTGGCGTGCGCGAGCGCGGCGGTGGTGAAGCAGCGCTCGCAGAACACCACCGGTTCGCGCGCGGGCGGCGGCTCGGGGGCGGCCGCCGTCTGGGTCTCGAAGGCGAACACGTGCCCGCCGATCTTCACCCGGTCGCCGTCCTGCAGCCGGTGCTCGGCGACGCGGCGGCCGTTGACCCAGCTTCCGTTCGAG
>RFJN01000483.1 GCA_003694875.1 Planctomycetota bacterium
CTGTCGCAGCGCGGAACCGGCCGCCCGGAGATTCTCGCGCGCGCTCGCGGCGTGATCGATCTCGGCACGGGGGCCGTCGGCACCGCCTTCGAAGACGATCTGCCGATCGTAGCTCGGCCCGCCCATCTCGGCGGTCGTGGAGAACAGATCGTCGATCGACATGTCGGGCTCTCCCGCGGGCGAAACGAACCTCCTGGCGGACCCGAAACGCCCGAACTTTCGAACCCGAACGCCCCCAATCATAGAGACCTTCCCCTGCAGGACAAGCCTCCTCGCACCGAGGCGTCGCGACACCCCTCCCTGCCCGCTCCCTTCCCACCCTCGCTCGCCTCGATCTGGCGGGCTGGCCGGCAGCAGGTCAGAACGTCGTCGCAGGGAGGCGGCGCGCGCCAGGCGGCCCGTCCCGCCTGACAGCCGAGACGCAGCACGGTACCGCGTTGCGAGGGGCGCCGCTGTCCGCTACCCTCGCCGGGCCCGGAGCCGTCCGGGCGCGCCGCCGGATGGCCAGCGCTCTCCGAGGATCGAACCATGGCGTCGACCGAATCCCCCCCTTCGCCCCCACCCACCCCGACCGCCTCGCCCGCCTGCTGCCGCGGTCTGCTGAAGCTGCTCGGGACCGAGGGGCAGGAACTCACCGAGAGCACCTTCATCCGCGCTTGCGGCAGCCGCTGCTCGCGACAGGCCATGCGCGCCGAGATCGCCGAACTCGCACGCCGCGGCGTGCTCGAACGAAGGCCGGTGGGCCGCGGCGCTCGCCTGCGCGTGCAGCCGCAGCGCACCCGCGCGGTGCTCGAACACGTGCTCGCAGGGCTCTCGCCGCGTGCACGCATCGCCGGCTCGGTCGTGCTCCCCCTCGTGCAGCGGCTCCTGCGCCACACCGGCAACGGGGCCGAGCCGCCGGCTGCGGCCACGCGCACCTCGAGCGCGCCGCCCGAGCGCAGCGAGCCGGACACACACGCCCCCTCCGAGCCCCCTGCGAAGCTCGACGAGGCGCGTGTGCTCGCGACGGTGGCGGGGCTGTGGCGCCGCCAGCCCCACGGCGCCATGATCTCGATCCCCGAACTGCTCGAAGCGCTCGGGCTCGATCGGCTCGACGAAATCGCGCCCGTGCTGCTGCGGCTCGTGCGTGCGCGACAGCTCCGGCTCGAGCCGATCAGCGATCCGCTCGGCCTGCCGGCCGCCGAGCGCGCCTTCGTCATCCACGATCGCGTCAAGGGAGAGCTGTTCTACATCACCCCCGGCACGGCGAGCTCGCCAGCGAGGCGGCCCTGATGGCACACAATCCCTTCGAGCACAACGTCTGGGAAGGGCAGCGGCGGCTGCGGCCGGACGACGACGTCGAGTCGCTGAACCACGCGGCGAGCGAACGGATCCTGCAGCAGACCGAGGCGGTGCAGCGCGACCACCGCGCGCGGTGCCTGCTGCTGCTCGGCCAGCCGGGCATCGGCAAGAGCCACGTGCTCGCGCGGGCGTTCGAGCAGGCGATCAACACGGCGTTTCCCGTCGTCGTACGCCGGTATGCGCTGCCGCAGGCGACCTACCGCAACCTGCTGCGCCAGATCGTCTGGGGTCTGCACGAGACGCGCATCAACGAGCACTGGTCGCTGCTCGACGATCTGTGCTTCACCCCGCTGCAGCGCATCGTGGCGACGCGCACAGCGGCACGCGGACTCGATCTCGACCCGGAGGTGCTCGGGCAGGCCACCGCACAGGACGCCCACGGGGCGCTGCGCAACCAGCTTCGCGCCCCGTTGCTCACCGAGGCGGCCGCGCACTTCGCCTCGCTGCTGCACGAGACGACCGGCAGCGACACGCCGCTGCCGCTGTACAGCAACGACGCGGTGCGCGCCGCGTTCCTGCTGTTCGATCCGGACACACGCCCCGCCGCACGCGACTGGCTGCTCGGGCAGGATCTGTGCGAGGAGGATCTCGAGCGACTCGGCCTCGTGCGCGCGGTGGAGGACGAGCGCACCGCACAGGACGTGCTCACCACACTCGCGCTCTTCGCGCGCGCGAGCCGGCCGCTGCTTGTGTGTTTCGATCAGACCGAGCGGCTCGAGTCCACGCCCGAGGAGTCGGGCATCGACGCCCTCGGACGCGCGATCGCGTTCCTGCGCGAGCTGCCGTCGATCAGCGTCGTGTTCTCCTGCCTCAAGGACAAGTGGTTCACCGTGTACGCGCGCGAGCTCGCCACGAGCTACCTCGACCGCATCGCGGGGCCGCAGGGCAGCGTGATCGAACTCGCCTACCCGAGTCCCGAGGAGGCGCTCGCGCTCGTGCGGCGGCGTCTCGGCGGCACGATCGCGCCCTTCGTCTCGAGCAACCTCATGCAGTGGGTCGATCGCTACGAGCCCACCACGCGCCGGCTGTTGCAGGAATGCGCGCAGGCGTACGCGCGCTGGCAGCGCGACGGGGCGAGCGGGACGATCGAGCTCGAACTCGAGGTGCCGCTCGGCGTCTCGGCGCTGTACGCAGGCGCTTCGGCGACCGGCGGCGACGCCGCCGCCCACCGCGGCGAAGACGGACCGGGCAGCAGCCCCCGCAGCTCGCGCGTGCGTCGCCGCTGGGAGGCGACCCTGGCGCGCACTGCCGACCCCGTGCCGTTCGATCCCGCCGCGCTCGCCGCCACGATGGCGCTCGTGTTCACCGACGTGCCGCTGCAGGTGCGCGGGCGCGCCCTCTCGCTCGCGCCGATCGGCAACAGGCAGCGCGATCTGCAGCTCGTGGTGCGCGCCGGTGCCCGCGCGATCGGCTTCGTCTTCGACCACACGAACAACGGACGCTCCTTCACCGCGCGTCTCAAGCGGCTGCGCAAGCTGCTCGAGGACGGCACGTGCGACCGGCTCGTGCTCTGGCGCGCGGGCGAGCTGCCGCGGGGCTGGCGCGTGGGCAGGCGGCTGTGCGACGAGCTGACCCGCGAGGGACGCGTGCACGCAGCGGTGCCGTCGGCCGAGACCCTCCGGCGCCTCGAGGCGTTTCGTACCCTGTGCTCCGAGGTGCAGAGCGAGGGGCTCGACCACCGCGAGCCGGCGGCACAACTGTTCGAGCACGTGCTCGCCGAACAGCCCGAGATCGCCGAGCTGCTCTCGATCCTCGGGGTGGAGCGCCACAGCACGGACGCGGAGGCGACACGGCCGCGGCAGCGCGCCTCCCGAGATACCCTGCCGACCGAACGCGCCCCGCACCGCTCGCCAGCCGCCACGGCCCGCGGGGGATCGCTGCGCGATGTCGTGCGCGCACTGGTGCAGCGCGAGCGAGTGCTCGCCGAGGGGAAGCTGCGCGAGCTGGTGCGGGAGCAGACGCGACGCGAGGTCGCCGAGCCGGAGCTCATCGAGGTTGCGCGAGATCTCGAACGCGAGGGCGTGCTGTGGTGCTTCGCCTCGCGGGAGGACGGTCATGTGCTCGCGAGCCGCTGAACGCCGGCTCGGCTTCAGCTCGTCCGAACTCCAGACCGCGCTCACCTGCCCGCGGCTGTTCTGGTTCGGGCGGGTGGAGGGCCGCGACACGCTGCTCGGGGATCCGGCCGCGTGCGGTGCGGGGC
>RFJN01000088.1 GCA_003694875.1 Planctomycetota bacterium
GCGGCTGCTCGATGTCGACCTCGAGCGGATCAGCGCCTACTACCGCGGCAAGGGCTATCTCGACGCGCAGGCGGTGCTCGAGGATCTCGCGTTCAGCGAGGACCGCAGCCGCGCCACGATCACGATCCGGGTGATCGAGGGCGAGCGCTACCGGGTGCGCAACGTCACGATCCACGGTGTGACGCTCTTCGAGCCCCAGGCGCTGCTCGCCGCCATCAAGACGAAGCCCGGTCAGCCGCTCAACGGGGTGTGGGTGGACGAGGATCTGCGCACGATCCGCCGGCGCTACCTCGACCGCGGCTACCTGTTCGCACGCGTGCGCTTCCGCAGCCGTTACGTGGCCGGTGAGCCCGCGCTCGATCTCGCCTTCGACGTGGAGGAGGGCAGCCGGGTCACGATCGAGAAGATTCGCATTCGCGGCAACCAGAAGACGCGCGACGACGTGATCCGACGCGACCTCGAACTCTATCCCGGCGAGCCGTTCAGCGCCGCCGCACTCGACGCCTCGCGCGACCGGCTCGGTCGACGCGGCTACTACAAGAACGTGTCGGTGAGCTTCGAGCCCGGCACGAGCGAGGACCGGCGCGATCTCGTGCTCGACGTGGAGGAGGGCGACACCGGGCAGCTGCTGTTCGGCGGCGGGCTCTCGAGCTCGACCGGCTTCTTCGGCCGCGTCGTCTACATCCAGCGCAACTTCGATATCGCCGACGTGCCGCACTCGTGGCGCGACGTGCTCGACGGCTACTTCTTCGTGGGCGGCGGGCAGACCATGTCGATCGTGCTCGAGCCCGGAAGCGTGATCTCGCGCTACCAGGTGCGTTTCGTCGAGCCCTACCTCTTCCCGAGTGCGATCCCGTTTCCGCTGCAGTTGCGCACCGACTTCGACTACACGACGTCGCTGTTCGCGCGCACCTACCAGCAGGACAACGTCGACGGCGAACTCGGACTCGGCTACCGCTTCGAGCGGGACTCGCTCGTGGAGCTGAGCTACCGCGCCACCCGGATCCAGATCTTCGACATCGATCTCGATGCACCGGCGGACGTGATCGACGTCGCCGGCGACAACCTGGTCTCGGCGGTGGGGCTCTCGCTGTCGGTCAACAAGAACCGCATCGACCACAACTTCGTGGCGTACGGCGGCTACGGCATGCGGCTCGACGGCGAGATCGCGGGCGGGGTGTTCGGTGGCGGACACGACTTCTGGCGCGTGGGGTTCAACGGCAACGCGCAGACCACGCTGTGGCGCTGGCCCGCACACTCCCGGCACGTGCTCGGACTGCGCCTCGATCTCGGCTTCATGGGTCCGCTGCGCGGCGACAAGGTGCCGATCTTCGAGCGCTTCTACGCCGGTGGGCCGCGCTCGGTGCGCGGCTTCCAGTTCCGTACGGTGGGACCGCAGGCCGACGACGAGCCGATCGGCGGTCGGGTGCGCGCGGTCGGCACGCTCGAGTACAGCTTCCCGATCATCCCCGGCTTCGACGAGTCGTACGCGAGCTTCTGGCGCGGCGACTTCCTGCGCGGGGTGCTGTTCGTGGACGCGGGCAACGTCGAGTCGCGGGTGCGCGACTTCACGTTCGACGACATGCGCGTCTCGGTCGGCTTCGGGCTGCGGGTCAAGGTGCCGCTGTTCCCGCAGCCGGTCGCGTTCGACTTCGGTTTCGCGCTGCGCGATCAGCCCGGCGACGACCGCGAGGTGTTCTCGTTCTCGATCGGCACGCCGTTCTGAGGGCGACCGGCGCTGTCTTTACGACCGGTGGAAAAAGGATAGAATCGCGCGTTCGCAGGCGGTACGAGCGAGGGAGCGGCATGAACGACAGAGCGAGACGGTGGGTGGGGCTGTTCGTGGTGGCGGTGCTGGCCGCGGCGGGGGCGCGCGCGGCGCACGCGCAGCAGGCGGCAGCTCCCCGGATCGGGGTGGTCGATCTCGCCCGCGTCTTCAAGGACTACAAGAAGTCGGCGGTGCTCGAGGAGAAGATCAACGGCGAGCGCGATCAGCTCAAGGCCGAACTCGACGGCATCAAGAAGAAGATCTCGGACCTCAACAAGGAGCTCGACCTGCTCGATTTCGGCAGCGACAGCTACCGCGCCAAGGAGGAGGAGAAGGCGCGGCTCGTGGGGCTGTACGAACTCAAGAAGCGGCGTCTCGAGGACCGGATCAAGCGGCGCTGGCAGGAGTACAACGTCGAGCTGCTCGACGACATCGGCGCGGTCGTGTCCGCCTACGGCAAGGAGCACGGCTATACCCTGATCCTCAAGGTCGACACCGACCCGAGCGACGAGCAGAAGCTGCTCGCCGGTCTGCGCAACGTGCTCTACTTTGCGGAGCAGATCGACATCACCGACCAGGTCGTGGCGATCCTCAACCGCCGCTACCAGCTCGAGGGCGGCAAGGCGGCCAGGCCCGCGGGCGGCTCGGGCGGCCGTGGCGCCGCGACCGGAGATCGCTGAGACGGGCGCCGAGCGGCGGGAGGAACGCAGCGGGTGATCGCCACCGAGAGGGCCACGATCGATCGTCCGGTCGAGTTCGTGGGACGCGGACTGCACGAGGGACGGTCGACGCGCCTGCGGCTGCAGCCCGCCGAGGCCGGCACGGGCATCCGGTTCGTGCGCGACGACATCGGGGCGCACGCCGCGGTGCCCGCCCGCATCGAGTACCGGGTGCCGGCGCCCCGACGTACGCAGCTTCGCTGCGGCGAGGCGGTGGTGCACACGGTCGAGCACCTGCTCGCCGCCGTGCACGCGCTCGGGATCACCGACCTCGAGATCGCGATCGATGCCGAGGAGGTGCCGGGCGCGGACGGCTCGGCGGCACCGTTCGTCCGGTTGCTGCGCGAGGCGGGCCGCCGCCCGCTCGCGGGTGCGGTGCCGGTGCTGCAACTCGATCGCGTGCTCGAGCTCGAGGGGCCGGGCGGCGAGCGCATCGTGGCGCTTCCCAACCCCGGGGGGCTACGGCTCGGCTACGCGCTGGCGCTGCCCTCGGTGGGGGTTCGCAGCCGGGTCGAGTTCGTGTGCGAGCAACAGCGGCTGTGCGAGGAGGTGCTTCCCGCGCGCACCTTCTGCCGGGCGGCGGACGTGCCGCGGCTGCGCGCGGCGGGGCTCGGCAAGGGCGCCAACACCGACAACACGCTCGTGATCGACGAGCACGGGCAACCGATCGACAACACCCTGCGCTTCGAGGACGAGTACGCTCGCCACAAGCTGCTCGATCTGTTCGGTGACCTGTCACTGCTCGGGGCGCGACTCGAGGCGCGGGTGCTGTCCTCGCGTGGCGGCCACGAGCTGAACGCGCAGATGTGCCGTGCGCTGGCGGCGCGCCTCGCGGCGGGTCCCGAGCGCCTGCCGCCGGTGACAGCGAGCGACCGGCCGCTCGTGCGCCCCGAGACGCTGCGACAGGCAGCAGACGGGAGCTGGGAGGCCGAGGTGGTGGTCGGTGAAGCGGCCTGCCGGGGCCACTTTCCCGGCGCGCCGGTGATCCCGGGCGTCGTCAGCCTCGCCGCGCTTCTCGAGACGGCCGCATGCGGACTTGGACTCGGACGCGGA
>RFJN01000089.1 GCA_003694875.1 Planctomycetota bacterium
GCTCGTCTTGCGCGGGGTGATGTCGATCACGATCTCGGTGAGCCCGCGTCGGCGGTCGAGCGTGATCTCGCAGCGCTCCCGGTCGTTGACGAACGCGAGCACCTGCTTGCCGTCGCGGGTGAACGCCGGCAGCGCGCGCCAGCGGCTGAGCGGCATCTGCTCGTTGAAGAACGCCACCACATCCTCGACCCACGGGGTGCCGGTGTAGCGCAGCCGCGCGACGCGGAAGTTGTTGTCGAAGATGTAGCTGCCGCGCTGCTGGTAGCGGAAGCCCACCGGAACCGGCACATCCGCGAGCGGCCGATCCGGCACGGTGCGGAAGATGTTCGGGATCTCGAACTTCTCGACGTTCTGGCAGCCGCTCAGCGGCGCGAAGAGCGCCGCGACGAACCCGATGGCAACGATCGCTGGGGCGCGCGGGACGCGGTACATGGCCTCTCCTCCTCGGACGA
Source organism: Planctomycetota bacterium (assembly GCA_003694875.1). Lineage (GTDB taxonomy): Bacteria > Planctomycetota > J058 > J103 > J103 > J103. Next base: position 453 of record RFJN01000089.1, read on the forward strand.
CGTGGTGGTTTCGCCTCGCCCGGTCCGCCCGCGAACAGGAATCGCCACACGCGGACCAGTATACAGCAACAGCTATCGGCCCTGCACCCTCGCCGCCTTGAACCGCGCCGCGACAGGCCGGCCCCGCCGCCCTCGAACCCGCCCGGAATCGGCCTCGCACCTCCGGCGCGGCGGGTCCGACAATTTTGGGGTTATCCGGCGCGCCGATTCGGCCGACATCCGCAACAGGACGTCGTGGGAGACGACGCAACCGCGTTCTGCAGGGAGGGACCGCGTCCCATGTCCAGCACCGAATCCTCCTCGCCGCTCGCCCGCATCGCCGCCGGGGTGCGCGAGCACCTCACCGCCCGCGCCGCGGCCGCCGGCGGCGACGGTCTGCGCGCGCTCAGCGCCGAGGATCTGCAGCACTGCATCCGCGACGCACTCGAGCGGGTGGCCGAGCGCGCCCGGGGACAGATCGAGTCGCTGCGCGCCGAACTCGAGCGCGAGCGCGCGGCGCGCGGCGAGGTCGAGTCGCTGTTGCGCGAGGCGAGTGCGGCGCTCGAGCGGGTCACCGAGGAGCGCGACGAGCTCGCCGCCTCGCTCGGCTCGCTCGAGGCGAAGCTGGACGAACGGGTCACCGAACTCGAGAGCGTGCGCACCGAACTCGGGCGCGAGACCGAACGGGCCGAGCGCGCCGAACGCGATCTCGAGGAGGTGCGCGCGCGGCTCGCCGACGCGCTCGTCGAGGTGGAGCAGCTGCGGCGAGAGCTCAACGAGGAGCGCACCGCGGAGATCGAGTCGCTCGTGAACGATCTCGGGCAGGCGCCGCCACCCGAGGAGGCGCCCGAGAGGCCGATCGGCAACGAGGACGAGACGATCGACGTGCCGGCCCCGGTGTGCGCCGAGGTGGACGAGCCCGCGGCGAGCACCGACGCGGTGCTCGAGTCGCTGCTGCCCTCGAGCCCGGCGCCGGAGGCGGAGACGGACGACGAGTCGACCGCGGCGGGCCACGGCTCCGATCTGCAGACCGAACCCACCCTGGTGCTCGAGCCGGACACGACCACGCGCCTGAGCGTGGCGGATCTCGACCGCCTCGGACTCGACGTGCTGTCGGCGCTCGACGCGCTGCCGGAAGTCGGTGCGCCGACGCCCTCGGCCGCCCCCGGCGCGATCGAGCCCGCGCCGCCGGCCCGCCGCGCGGTGGCGCTCGAGGACGAGACGCGCACCCCGCCCACCGTGGATGCGCTGCTCGGGCGCGCGCGCCCCACACCCGAGCGCCCGCGCACGGGGCTGCCGCGGCGGCGGCGCGGCGGGACGACGCGCGCGATCGAGTTCGGCTTCGGGGCAGCCGCACGGCGACGCCGTGACGAGGGGCAGACGCGGAGCTAGCCGGTGCAACCGCTCAGCGAACTCGACGAGATCCGTCTCGCCCGCGCGGCGACCGAGAGCGGCGAACGCCGCCGCGGCCGCCTCGCGCTCGGCGACGAGTGCCGCGGGCCGGGCGGTCGCGGCGCGGTGCGGGTGGTGCACGTCGAGCGGCTGCGCAAGGTGGTCTCCGAGGCGGCGCAGGCGCTTGCGCGCGAGCGCGTCGCGGCGCTCGAGCGGCGCTACGAGGAGAAGCTCGCGGCGCTGCGCACCGAGCTCGAGAGCGAGGCGGCGGCCGCCGCGCTTCTCGCCGAACGGGTGCGCTCGCTCGAGCGCGAACTCGCCGAGGCGCGCCGCCGCCCGCGGCCGCGCGATCCCGAGCGCCGGCGTCGTGCGCTGCGGCGGCTGCGCGCGACCCTGCGCCGGCTGCTCGTGGCGTCGGCGTCTGCGCGCCCCGCGGCGCCGGCAGCGCCCGCGGCCCCGAGGCCCCACGCCCCGCCCGAGGCGCGCCCGCCCGAGTGGGTGGAGCGGCTGTGTGCGCGTGTGGCGGCGGCCGCCGCCCGCGGCGCCGCCGAGGGGGTGTGCGCAGCGGGGGGACGGTTCGGCGAGGCGCACGCTGCGCTCGAGCAACGGCTCGCGCGGCTCGAGCGCTCGGTCGCCCCCGGCGCGCCGGCGGCAGCGGCGCCGCCGGTGCAGCAAGAGAAGGCACCGCGTCCGGTCGACGCCCGCCGGACGGCGCTGTTGCGGAACCTGGCCAAGGCAAATGTCGATCTCCGCCGCGAGTTGGGGATCGTTCCGAGAGGAGGGAGATGATGACGGCGAGCAACGATTCCGGGACCCGCGAGAACCCGACGGGGCAGGCGAGGGAGCGTGCGGGGGAGTTCGACGCGAGCGTGAGCAAGGCGGTCGAACGCCTCAAGACGATCGAGGGCCAGCGGCAGCGGGGGGTGCTGTACGTCGGGATCGATCTCGGCACCTCGCGCACCGCGGTGGCCACCTCCACGGGGATTCGCGCGAGCGTGAGCTCGTTCGTGGGCTATCCGCGCGACATGGTGGCGCGCAAGGCGCTCGGCAAGGACGTGCTGTTCGGCGACGAGGCGCTGCGCCACCGGCTGAGTCTCGATCTGTACCGGCCGCTCGAGCACGGGGTGATCAAGTTCTCCGACGGCGCGGACGGGGTAGCGCCCGAGGAGATCGAGCGCAACATGCAGGCGGCGCGCGATCTGATCCAGCACGCGGTCTCGCTCGCCCGGCCCACCGGCGGTGAGCTGATCTACGGGGTGATCGGCTGCCCGGCGCAGGCCTCGATCCGCAACAAGCAGTGCATCATCGAGGCGGCGCGCGAGGTGCTCGACTCGGTGGTGATCTGCTCCGAACCGTTCGCGGTCGCCTACGGGCTCGATCTGCTCGAGGACGCGCTCGTGATCGACATCGGGGCGGGCACGGTCGATCTGTGCCGCATGAAGGGGGCCATGCCGGACGAGACCGACCAGATCACCAACCGCTTCGCCGGCGACCACGTCGACCGCGAGCTGTACCGCCGGCTCAAGGCGCGGCTGCCCGAGGCGCAGTTCACGATCCACCAGATCAAGCGCCTCAAGGAGCGGTACGCGTTCGTGAGCGAGCAGTCGCGACCGGTCGTCGCCACCTTCACCGTGCGCGGCAAGCCGCGGCGCTTCGACGTGACCGACGACATGCGCGAGGCGTGCCGCTCCATCATCCCGCCCATGGTCACCGGCGTCGAGGAGCTGATCGGCACCTTCGACCCCGAGTTCCAGGAGGTGCTGCGGCACAACATCGTGCTCGGTGGCGGCGGCAGCCAGATCGCGGGGCTCGGCGACTACCTCGAGCAGGCGCTCGAGGAGTACGGCGGCGCTCGGGTGCGCATGGTCGAGGAGCCGGTGTTCGCCGGTGCGAACGGTGCGCTCGCGATCGCCAAGGACATGCCCGAGGACACCTGGGAGGAGCTCGCCTGAGGCGGCGCAAGCCGTCCCGGACATCGCGGCGGCCGGGGATCGGGGCGTGCGGCGCGAGCCGTGCGCCCCGATCGTCATGCCGCCGCCGCTACCGCGAAGCGGGGCTCTCGCCCGGCGCGCCGAGATCGAAGCGCACCGCAGCGGCCGCCTCGGTGCCGAGCGCGGCGAGCGCGTCGCCGAGCTGCTCGGTGATCCGGTCGAGGTAGGCGGTCAGCCCCGGCCCGAACGCCGTCATGCCGCCCTCGTAACCGGGCTCGTCGAACGCGTCCTCGGGCACCACGTAGAAGTGGTGCGTGCCGTTGCTGCTCGTGATCTGCAGCCGGTAGCCGCGCTTGCGCGCGCGCTGCTTGAGCCGGCGCGACTGCTCGGCGCTGTACTCGAAGGCGTGCGCGATCCAGACCGTGTCGCCGAGCCGCAGCGCGTGCACGAACGCTTGCGGCGGGCGACCGA